>JARRNW010000027.1:0-14671 GCA_037384565.1 Candidatus Thiodiazotropha sp. | reverse complement strand
TCTGGGGCTTTTGCCGTGGGTCTGTTCATGGCATTCGTTCCGCTGCCGTTTCAGATGGTCCTGGCAGCCGGCGCGGCGATCATCTTCCGGGTCAACCTGCCCATCTCGGTGTGCCTGGTCTGGCTCACCAACCCGATCACCATCCCGCCGATCCTGCTGTTTTGCTACATGGTGGGAACCTGGGTCGTGGGCCACCCCACAAATGCACCACCGGTGGAATTCAGCATGGAATGGCTGCACAACGGGGGGCTGGAAAGCATCTGGCTGCCGTTGCTGATCGGTTGCGGTATCTGTGCCGTGGTCTCCTCGGTGCTGGGCTACAGCCTCATCCTGTGGATCTGGCGTTGGAAAGCCGCCGAGAAATGGAAAAACCGCCGCCGCTGCAAAAAGTCCGTCAAGCCGCCGACCAGACCAACGGCATAATATTAACTACTCGAGGTTTTCGAGTTTGCCGTCCACCAAAGTCAGGGTCCTGTCCATTCGTCGGGCCAGTTCCACATCGTGGGTTACGATGATGAAGCTGATCCTCCGCTCGGTATTCAACTCGAGCATGAGTTCGTAGACCTGTTCCGCGGTCTTGCGATCCAGATTGCCGGTGGGTTCGTCCGCCAGGACACAGGTGGGATGATGCACCATGGCCCGGGCCAGGGCGGCTCGTTGGCGTTCCCCTCCTGAAAGTTCATTGGGTTTGTGACCCACGCGTTGCTCCAGACCGACCCGCGACAGTATCTCGGTAGCTCGGGTCTTCGCTTCTGCCACCGGAAGACCGCTGATCAACAGGGGCATCGCCACGTTTTCCAATGCGCTGAATTCGGGCAACAGATGATGGAATTGATAGACAAATCCCAGGTTTTGATTGCGCAACCGCCCCTTTTCCCGCTCATTGAGGGTCAGCAGATCCTGGCCGTTGAGGACAATACGCCCCCTGTCAGGCTTATCGAGCCCACCCAGACAATGCAACAGGGTGCTCTTGCCGGAACCCGAGGCCCCCACGATAGCGATCCGTTCCCCGGCTGAAACCCGCAACGCCACACCTTGCAGTACCTCGACTTTCAGGTTGCCCTGGGCAAAGGTCCGCACCAGCCCTTCCGTTTCAAGCACCAGGTTCTGATCATTCATAACGCAGCGCCTCCGCCGGTTGGGTACGGGACGCCTTCCAGGCGGGATACAGAGTGGCCAGCAAGGTGATGAGCAGCGCCATGCCGCCGATGAACAGCACATCACTGATCTGGGGGTCGGAGGGCAACTTGGTGATGTAGTAGATACTCGGATCCAGAAAATCGACCTTGAAGGTGCGTTCGATCCAGCTGACGATCTCCTCCACCCGATAGGCCAACAGGAGCCCGCCGATCATCCCCAGCAAGTTTCCGACCACGCCGATAGTGGCGCCTTGCACCATAAAGATGCCCATGATCGACTTCGGCGACGCCCCCAGGGTCCGGAGAATGGCGATATCGGACTGCTTATCCGTCACCACCATCACCATGGTAGAGACGATATTGAACGCCGCGACCGCGACAATCAGGGAGAGAATGATGGTCATCATGCGCTTTTCGGTGCGTAAGGCGGCAAAAAAATTGCGGTGCTGCATGGTCCAGTCACTGATCCGGTAATAACCACCCATCTTCAGTGCGATCTCCCGGGAGACCTGAGGCGCCAGATAGAGATCATCCAGCTTCAGGCGCACCCCGCTCACCCCGTTTTCCAGGCGCATCAGTTTGGCGGCATCGTCGATATGCAGGATCGCGACACCCCGGTCATATTCACCCATTCCAACCTGAAAGATACCGCTCACCGTCAGACGTTTGAGACGCGGCAGAATACCGGCGGGTGTCACATTCACCTGGGGTGTCACCAGGGTCACCTTATCCCCCACGCCCACGCCCAGGACACTGGCTAGTTCGCGGCCAAGAATGATATTGAAGCCCCCGGATTCGAGGGTTTCGATAGAACCCTGTTTGATATCACGAATCACATCCGAGACATCACCCTCGCGTTGCGGAAGAATCCCCCGCAGCAGCGCCCCGCTGACCTTCTGTCCGCTGATCAGCATACCCTGACCCTCGATATAGGGCGCTTCACCGATCACGTGGGGGAACTTAGAAGCCTGCGCCATCACCGATTGCCAATCGGTCAACTCCCCATTGACCCCGGAAATAGTGGCGTGGGAGGCCATACCGAGAATCCGTTCACGGACTTCCTTGTGAAACCCGTTCATAACTGAGAGCACGACGATCAACGCCACCACACCCAGCATGATGCCCAACATGGAAATCATGGAGATAAACGAAATAAAGTGGTTCCTGCGTTTGGCCCGGGTATAGCGCAGGCCCACATACAGCTCAAACGGTTTGAACATAGCGAGGCATTAAACCATAGTGTGGTACGACAACCGAATAGACTATCAGAAAACCTCAGGATTGCGTCTGTGCAGTACCCTATCGAAAGCAGTTTTTGTGGGCTGTATCCGCCTTTCGAATATTCCTGAGTGTCTTGATACTTGGAAAATAAATACTCATACTTACCTGTAGTTAGAGAAGAGTGCTATATTGCTTCTTGAAGAGACAAATTCGGAGTTGCTCAGATGACCTTTCGCTTCATTACCCTTTCCTCCGCCCTACTCCTGAGCCTCAGTGCCCAGGTCGCCACCGCCGAAGTCCTGCTGATGGATTCCATCGATGCCTACCCCATCAACAGTGAGGAGGGTGTGTCGCGACCCACGCGCAGCATGACCATGAAACAGGTCGAGAAGCGATTTGGCCAGCCCCTCAACGCCCACCCCAGCGTCGGCGATCCCCCCATCACCCGCTGGGACTATCCCGACTATTCGGTCTTTTTCGAATACAACCATGTGCTGACCGCCGTGATGCACCGCTGAAGCGGTGTTTCATGAAATCAGGGAAAAAATACCCTTTCGCCCCTATTCTTGACAATTTTACTAAGTTATTTATACTGCCCGGCAACCGACCCACGCCTCCTCGCTCTGAATAAGGTTTAGGGGGCCAAATACGTTCATAGGGACACCAGGTAGTACAACATGACCGACACGATGACCTCCTCCGCCCTGATGCATTCGATCATTCAGCGCATTGCCACCGGCCCGGAACTGAGCAAGGACATCACCTTGGACGAAGCCCGCGAGGGCATGCAGGCGGTGCTACAGGGCGAAATCGATGATGTACAAACGGCCATATTCCTCATCGCACTGCGCATGAAACGGGAAACCGATGATGAGAACAAAGGGGTACTGGAGGCGATTCTCAAAAGTTCCGAAAGCTGCCAGGCCGATGTGGATGAACTGGTATCCCTGGTTGACCCTTATGACGGCATGAACCGTAATCTACCGATCGCACCGATGATTCCAGCTGTATTGGCCGCCTGCGGCCTCCCCTGTGTCAGCCATGGCCTGGATGCGGTGGGACCAAAGTTCGGCGTCACCCACCGTCACGTGCTGCAGGCCGCCGGCGTGGATGTGGACATCTCCCTGGCGCAGGCCAGGTCGCGTATCGAGAACCCGCAACTGGGTTGGGCCTATGTGGACCAAAAAACCTTTTGTCCCGGATTGCATGATCTCACCGGGTTGCGTCAGCGCATCATAAAACGCCAGGTACTCACCACGGTCGAAGTATTGGCCAAGCCCATCTCCGGAATGCGCAAAACCCATCTGGTGACCGGCTACGTCCATAAGCCCTATCCCGCTAAATACGCCTCTCTGGCCCGTTTTGCGGGTTTCGAGGGATGTCTGCTGGTGCGGGGTACGGAGGGCGGCGTGATTCCCTCCCTGAGACAATTCGGGATGGTCTTCCGTTATGATGACGGCGGGGAGGAGAAGCCGGTGGAAATCAGCCCTGAATCCCTGTCCATCCAACAGCCGGTGCGTGCCGTGCCCCTACCTGAAACAGCGGGTGCGAACCCGGGGGGCGATGAGATTGCGCGCATCTTGGATGTACAGCAAGCGGCGAAATGGGCGGCGGATACCGGACTGCGTGCACTGCGGGGCGAGCCTGGTCCGGCCTACGATTCACTGGTCTATGCCGCTGCCCTGGTACTGTGGCACACAGGTCGTAACGCTTCCCTTACAGAGGCCGCGGAACGAGTCAGGCAAGTGCTCGATACCGGCGAAGCCGTCAGGCGCCTCGGATAACTCCATGAATAAAATCTGGCATGAATAAGAACTGGATCGTTATCGCTCAACGGGATGAGGTCCCGGACGGCTCCATGAAACGCGTGGAAATTGACGGACATCGCTATTTGGTGATCCAGAGTGAAGGCCAGTGGTATGCGATCGATGATCAATGCAGTCATGAGGACGTATCACTCTACCTGGGCTGCGTACGCGGTGACCACATCAAATGCTCACTGCATGGGAGCCGTTTCAGTTTAAAGACCGGGGCGCCTCTGGAGGACCCCGCTACCGATCCGATTGGCACCTATCCAATTAAGATCCATGCCAATGAAGTGATGATCGGTGTCGAAAAATAGGCACTAGCCCGGCATTAGGTGATCCAAATCAACAATACGTTGTTTCACATACTGGCGATACCCAGTTAATTCCTATATATTGCGCACCAAGTTTAACGATCCAATACCCTTGAGTCTGTTAAGCCTCTCAACGGCCCGTTAAAGGCATATCATTTCACCACCATACCAAGTTCCGGGGGAGACAATCGGTGAAATATCTGTTCGTGTTGGCGATTGCATTCTGTATGACACTCATCTGGCAGACATCAAGCATCGCTGAGCGAACGCCCAACCTTCAAAGTTTTGAGCAGGAACAGGTCATCATCCGAACCCCACCCCAGGCAACCTGATCCAAATTCCCGTGTTTCCGGATGAAACCTCATTCATTCGGATTTGAACCTCCCTGCGACGGGGACTTCCAGCGGGATCACCTCCCGATCCTTAGCCTCCACAAGTTCGCTACCGGTTCGTGCCAACTACACAGACGCCTCCCCCGTGTCTTCTCCAAACATGAGAACCCATTCAAATTTTGATCCGGGATTTGCCCTTTCGAGTGAATTATTTTAGGGATTTGAGGTCAATTTTTGGGAATTATTACCCATTTATTGGATGATATTTGGTGCACAATCTGTCCGGTTGTGAACGGAATTTTAGGTTGTGACCCCGACGCAGGATCGGGTAAGGTTGCAGGGTTTCGGTTAACAGGAACCCTAGGAACCTGCCAAATGCCGTAACCAACCGTTTTTTCATTGCCCCTATAGAGACGAAGACCGACCCAACTGTGACTTCCGTGAACTCAGCTGTACCCACATCGAAAACCGGGCTGTTCGAAGCGCGTGCACTCTCCTGCATTCGGGATGATCGCATGCTCTTCGAATCCCTGGATTTCGGCATCAATCCCGGTCAGGCACTGGTGCTCGAGGGTCGCAATGGAAGCGGTAAGACTTCGCTGCTGCGCATCCTGAGCGGCATCCGCCTGCCGGAGTCCGGACAGGTGTTATGGGATGGCAAGGACGTATTTCGACTCGGCCCCGAATATCACGAACACATCGCCTATCTGGGTCATAAAGACGGCTCCAAGCTGGATCTGACCCCGCTGGAAAACCTGCGCATCGCCCGGGGGCTGGGCAAGGCCCGGGAGGATATCACCCTTGAGGATGCACTGGACCAGGTCGGACTCTTCGGTTTCGAGGATGTACCGACCCGCAACCTGTCCGCCGGACAACAGCGCCGGCTGGCCATCGCCCGTCTGCTGGTGACGGACGCCCGGCTGTGGATTCTCGACGAACCGTTCACCTCTCTGGACCGCAAAGGCATCGAACACATGGAGCGTCTGTTCGAGGCCCATCTCGACCGGGGTGGCATGGCGGCCATGACCACCCATCACAGAATCGGCTTCAGGGAAGAAGTCCAACTACTACGTATCAATCTGTCCGAACGATGAGCACGCTTTCCCTAACCAGCGCCTTCAACCTGTTACTCAAGCGGGACCTGGTCCTGGCCTACCGACGGCGTGCGGAACTGGTCAACCCGATGCTGTTTTTCGTTCTGGTCACCGCCATGTTTCCTCTGGGAATCGGCAACGATCCCAAACTGATCGAGGCCGTTGGCCCCGGGGTGGTATGGGTGGCCGCCCTGCTCGCGTCACTGTTGTCCCTCGACAGTATGTTTCGTTCGGACTTTGAAGACGGCTCACTGGAGCAATATATGCTCAGCGCACACCCGATCTCCATCCTGGTGCTGGCGAAGATCCTCGCCCACTGGCTGGTGACCGGGTTGCCCCTGTTTATCGTAGCGCCCCTGCTCGCGATCCTGCTCAACATACCCGGCGCAGCGGTTCCAACCCTGATGCTGACCCTGTTGCTGGGCACCCCGGTGCTCAGTCTGATCGGATCGGTGGGGGTCGCCCTGACCGTGGGCCTGCGCCGCGGAGGAGTGATCCTCTCGCTGCTGGTGCTACCGCTCTATGTACCGGTCCTGATCTTCGCCACCGACGCGGTGAAGACCACGATTGCCGGCATTCCGACTACCGCGCAGATTTCGATTTTATCCGCAATGCTGGTAGGTTCCCTGGTATTGGCGCCCCTGGCCACTGCCGCTTCCCTGAGAATCAGTTTGAGTTGATATGATCATACGTTTCTTCCACCAAATGGGTTCGCCGCGCTATTTCTACGGCGTGGCGGGTAAATTGATTCCCTGGTTCATGGTGAGCTTTGTGCTGACCCTGCTCGCGGGGCTTTACTACGGCCTGATCGTTGCCCCGGCTGATTACCAGCAGGGCGAGAGCTATCGCATCATGTACATCCACGTACCCGCTGCCTGGATGTCCATGTTCATCTATGTGGTAATGGCGGTCTGTGGGCTGATCAGCCTGGTCTGGCGGATCAAGATGACAGAAATCCTGATTATCAGCAGTGCCACGGTGGGAGCCTCGTTCACCTTCCTGGCGCTGGCCACCGGCTCCCTCTGGGGCAAGCCCATGTGGGGCGCTTGGTGGGTCTGGGATGCACGGCTGACCTCGGAACTGTTTCTACTGTTCCTCTACCTGGGCATCATCGCCCTGCACAGCGCCATCGAGGACAAACGGATCGCCGCACGGGCAGTGTCGATCCTGGCGCTGGTTGGAGTGGTGAACATCCCGATCATCCACTACTCGGTGGAGTGGTGGAACACTCTGCATCAAACCGCTTCGGTCACCAAATTCGACAAACCCTCAATGGCCACCTCGATGTTGGTCCCTCTGCTGATCATGGCAATCTCGTTTAAACTTTATTATGGCGCTGTGGTCTTAATGCGCGCGCGAGCGGAGATCGTAGAACGGGAACGCAACAGCCGTTGGGTGCAGGATCTGGTTGAACAGGGGGCGAAATGAAAGAATTTTTCGCGATGGGCGGGTATGCCGTCTATGTCTGGCCCTCTTTTGCCCTGGCCCTGATCATCCTGGTGGCCAATATCGTCGCTCCCATGCAGCAACGCAAGCGCGCCTTAACCAACATCGCCCGAAAACTTCGCCGGGCCAGGAAGGAAACGCAATGAATCCGATCCGCAAGAAACGACTCACTCTCATCGGCCTGATGGTCGCCGGCATGGGCGTCGCCACCTGGCTGGCCCTCAACGCCTTTGACGAAAACCTGATGTTCTTCTTCTCCCCCACGGAGGTGCACGCGGGTAAGGCCCCGGCTGGCCATCCCTTCCGTATCGGCGGCCTGGTCACCAATGGCAGCGTCAAACGCCAGAGCGATGGTCTGACCACCGCATTTGATGTCACCGACAATGCCGAGACCGTAACCGTGGAATACACCGGCATCCTCCCGGATCTGTTCCGCGAGGGCCAGGGCATCGTCGCCATGGGGCAGATGAACCCGAACGGAGTGTTCGTCGCCAGCGAGGTGCTGGCCAAGCACGATGAAAACTACATGCCGCCGGAGGTCGCGGCATCCCTGAAGACCGCCCATGAGGAAGGGGTCGGCGCCAACCAACCTACCGCGAGCGTACAATGATTCCGGAACTCGGTCACTTTACCCTGATCCTGGCGCTCTGCCTGGCGGTCACCCAATCCATCGTTCCTCTGGTCGGCTCCTACACCCGCAACCGGGTGTGGATGGCCTCCGCACGAACCCTGTCCTGGGGACAGTTCGTGTTTCTGGGACTGGCCATGGTGGTCCTCGCCAACGCCTTTCTGAGCAACGATTTCTCGGTGATTTACGTAGCCCAGCATGGCAATACCCTGCTGCCGGACATCTACAAGATCTCCGCGGTGTGGGGTGCCCATGAGGGATCACTTCTGCTGTGGGCCTTTCTGCTCTCCTGCTGGGGGATTGCGATCGCAAGTTTCAGCCGCAATCTGCCCTTGGAGATGGTGGCCCGGGTACTCTCCGTCATGGGTATGATCAGTATCGGTTTTCTGCTGTTCATGCTGATGACCTCCAACCCGTTCGACCGGACCTTTCCGGTTCCCAGCGAGGGCGGAGAACTCAACCCAATGCTCCAGGATCCCGGTCTGGCGATCCATCCTCCCATGCTCTACATGGGTTATGTGGGCTTCTCCGTGGCCTTTGCCTTTGCCATCGCCGCCCTTCTCGGCGGTCGTCTGGACGCCTCCTGGGCCCGCTGGTCACGCCCCTGGACCACCGTGGCCTGGGTGTTTCTGACCTTCGGCATCGTGCTGGGCAGCTGGTGGGCCTACTACGAACTCGGCTGGGGTGGCTGGTGGTTCTGGGATCCGGTGGAAAACGCCTCGTTCATTCCCTGGTTGATCGGCACTGCCCTGATCCACTCCCTGGCGGTCACGGAAAAGCGCGGCGCCTTCAAAAGCTGGACGGTACTGCTGGCCATCTCGGCCTTTTCCCTCAGTCTGCTCGGCACCTTCCTGGTGCGTTCCGGAGTACTCACATCGGTGCACTCCTTCGCCGCCGATCCGGCCCGGGGCATCTTCATCCTGATTTTCCTGATGGTGGTGATCGGCGGTTCGCTGTTGCTCTACACCTGGCGGGCGCCTTATATTTCCGGAGGTGGCCGGTTTGATCTGATCTCCCGGGAGACCTTTCTCCTGGGCAACAATCTACTGCTCTCCGTATTCGGCGCGCTGGTGCTCCTGGGGACTCTGGCGCCGTTGATCTACGACGCCCTGGAACTGGGTAAAATCTCCGTGGGATTTCCCTGGTTCAACAAGATGTTTCTGCTGACCACCCCGTTTCTGGCTCTGATGATGGGGGTCGGCACCCTGTCCCGCTGGAAGCATGCGGAACCCTCCGAATTGGTAAAGCGACTGAAAGTCGCCTTCGTGGTCAGCGTGCTGTTCGGCCTACTCAGCCTAATCCCCATGTTCTCCCAGGGCCAGGTCCTGGTCGGACTGGGCATGGGGCTGGCCATGTGGGTGGCCAGCTCACATCTGGTGGTCATCCGGGAACGACTCAAGCACAAACCGGGCCTTGCGGGTTTCTGGCGGGATTTCAAAACCGGCGGCAGAAGCTTCTACGGCATGATTATGGCCCATTTCGGGGTCGCCGTATTCATCGTCGGGGTCACCCTGGTCAGCCATTTCGGCCTCGAGCATGACGTGCGCATGGGGCCGGGTGACGTGAGCGAAATCGCCGGTTACGAATTCACCTTTGAAGGCGTAACCGTAACACCAGGCCCAAATTACAACGCCAACCGGGGACGTTTCAAGGTCGCCAAGGATGGTAAGGTCTTCACCGAGCTGGAACCGGAAAAACGCTCCTACTTCGTTCAGACCCGCCCAATGACCGAGGCAGCCATCGAGTGGGGGCTGACCCGGGACCTCTATGTATCCCTCGGCGAACCCCTGGGAAATGGCGAATGGAGCCTACGACTCTACTACAAACCTTATGTTCGCTGGATCTGGCTCGGCGGCTTGCTGATGGGACTGGGCGGTATTCTGGCCATTACCGACCGGCGTTACCGAACCGCTCGGGTTCGTTCGGCCGAACAAGTCAATGCCGCATCCGCACTGGCGGCATCCGGGAGTTAATCAAGCGATGAATCGTTATCTGCGTTATTCCCTGCCCCTGATTATCTTCGCGGTGATTGCCGCGTTTCTGTTCAAGGGTCTGGGCATGAATCCCCGGGAGATTCCCTCCCCCCTGATCGGCAAATCGGTGCCGGAGTTCACCCTGCCCACGGTGGAACAGCCCGACACCCAGGTCAACAGCAAGGATCTGATGGGTAAAATCTACCTGCTCAATGTCTGGGCAACCTGGTGCGTCTCCTGCCGGGCGGAACACCATACCCTGGTTCAGCTGTCGCGGGCCAATAAAGTGGAAATCGTCGGGCTCAACTGGCGTGATGAACGGGACAAAGCCAAGGCCTGGCTGCAACAACTGGGGGATCCCTATGTGATCAACCTGTTCGATCCGAAAGGCCGGACCGCCATCGACCTGGGGGTCTACGGCGCCCCCGAAACCTTCCTGGTGGATCGCCAGGGAGTGATCCGCTATAAGCTGGCCGGACCGGTCACGATGAATCTGTTCAACAATACCATCCTGCCCAAAATCAACGAACTCAAAGGCGAAGGATAATCCCGTGCGTAGCCTGATTTTACTCTGCCTGCTCGTATTCAGCCTGCCGCCGCTGCAGGCGTCCACTCTGGCGGAATACACCTTCGACGACCCCAAGAAACATGACGAGTTTCGTGACGTCATCGAACAGATGCGTTGTCTGGTCTGCCAGAACGAATCCCTTGCCGGCTCAAATGCAGACCTGGCCGTAGATCTGAGAAACGAGATTTACGAGATGATGAAACAGGGACAGAGTCAAGACGAAGTCGTCAAGTTCATGGTGGCCCGTTACGGTGATTTCGTGCTTTACGATCCCCCGCTGAAACCCACCACCTACCCGATCTGGTTTGGCCCCCTGATCATTTTCATCGTCGGTGCCCTGGTGCTGGTACGCATCCTCAAACGCAAGAGCCAGAGTCGTGAAGCCGATCTGTCCGACGAGGAACGGCAAAGACTGGCCAACCTTCTGAATCAATCGACCGATCCCCGAGACACGAATCAATGACCCTATTCTGGATGATCACCGCCGGGCTGACAGTCCTGGCCATGGCATTTGTTGCCCTGCCGTTACTGCGTAAAAATGTCAGTTCGAGCATCACTGCCGACGAACTCAATCTGGCGATATTCAAACAACAGTTGGCGGAACTGGACAACGATCTGCAAGCCGGCATCCTCGATCAAGCCCGCTATGACGCGGCTCGCACGGATCTGGAGAAGGAACTGCTCACGGATATCGAGCCGGAAACAAAACAAACCTCACAGGCTGGCAGTAAATACGCACGTGCCATGGCCGGTGTGGCGCTACTGGTCCCCATCGCCGCGCTGACCCTTTACCAATTAGTCGGTTTCCCTGACATCATCCCGCGTCTCGGCAGCCAGACCGCGAGCAACGGCATGCCACCGGCACATGGAACCGGTGCCGGCGCCATGGGTCAGGGAAAGGGTCAGCTGCCTCCCATGGATGTCCTGGTGGAACGGCTGGCCGCCAAACTCAAGGAGCAACCGGATAACCTGGAAGGCTGGATCATCCTCGGCCGCAGTTACATGACCATGAAGAACTACCCAGCGGCCATCAAAGCCTATCAGACAGCCATCAAACTGGATGATCAGAACGTCAATCTGCTGCTGGCCTACAGCGAGGCTCTGGCGGCCACCCATGGCAACGATTTTACCGGTCAGGCCGCCCCCCTGATTGAAAAGGCCTATACCCTGGCGCCCCAGAATCCCAATGTGCTCTGGTTGAACGGAGTGCTGGCCTACCAGAGCAATCAGTTCCAACTGGCCATTGAGCGCTGGCAGGATCTGAGAGCAACCCTGACACCGCAAAGCTCCGAACTCGAATCCATCAATGGGGCGATTGATGATGCCCGCAAGCAGCTGGGGCTCGCCCCCGAGGAACCCGAGTTACCCAACATTGTCAGCGCCGGCAAGCCCAAGCCCACCCCGTCTGCGGCATCGTCGGCCAAGGGACTCCAAGTGGAGATTTCTCTCGCCCCGGAGATTGCCGCGAAAGCCAAACCGAACGACCTGGTCTTCATCTACGCGAAGGCCCTGAACGGACCGCCCATGCCCCTGGCTGCGGTTCGCAAACAGGTGCGCGACCTGCCCCTGAGCGTAAAGCTCGATGACAGCATGGCCATGATGCCACAAATGAAGCTTTCCGGTTTCGACCAGGTGGTGGTCGGCGCGCGGGTCTCCCTCAGCGGCAATCCCAGCGCCCAATCCGGAGATCTGGAGGGCGAGATCAAGCCGGTCGCACCCGGTCAATCCCAAGTGGTCAAGGTGAGTATCAACAGCGTACACCCCTGAAACCCGCTCAAAACATTAACTGCAAATGGACGCGAATCACCGCGAACAAAAAACATAAATCAATCGGCATACTGTATGCCATTGGTGCAAATTTACGGTGATTGGCTTTCATTTGCGGCTCAATGCTCTCCTGCAGAGCTATTGGTCTTTACTCCCCAATCTGACGCTCAACACCGCCCTTCGCTGACAAAATTCAACAACCGGTTAACCGGGATCAATTGCCATATGAGGCCAACCCGGATATGTTTAGGGTACCCATGCGTATGGACGGTACCCACGCCTTTGGGATAACAACCAAAACAACATCCAAAACAGTCTGACAGGCCGTTACTTGCGAAACGCCACGACCTGTTTTGCTGATAGGAGTCGAAATGCCCCAATATACTACCCACGATATCCGCAACATTGCCCTGGTTGGACACGCAGGTTCCGGGAAGACCTGCCTGGTGGAATCCCTGCTCCAGCGCGGTGGCGTGATCGCCAGCAAAGGCACCATCGCCCGGGGTGACACCGTGTGCGACTTCGATGACCTGGAGAAATCCCTGCTGCATTCCCTGGATGTGGCAATTACCCACCTCGATCACGATAACACCCATATCAACCTGATCGACACCCCCGGACATGCGGATTTCCTGGGGCGCAGCATCAGCATACTCCCGGCGGTCGAAACCGCCGCGGTGGTGATCAATGCCGCCAACGGTATCGAACCCGTAACCCTGCGGATGATGGATGCGGCGAAACGTCGCAATCTATGCCGCTTGATCATCGTGAACAAGATCGACGCCGAGGAGGTCGATTTCAAGGCCCTGTTGGAGAGTCTACAGGAGACCTTCGGTAAAGAGTGCCTGCCCATCAATCTACCCGCCGAACAGGGCAGTCAGGTCGTTGACTGCTATTTTCAGCCCTCTGGCGACGCCACGGATGTCATATCGGTCAACGAGGCTCATGACAGTCTGATCGATCAGGTGGTCGAAGTCGATGAAGCGCTGATGGAACTCTACCTGGAACAGGGTCAGGCACTCAAACCGGAGCAGTTGCACGACCCGTTCGAAAAGGCGCTTCGCGAAGGCCACCTGATCCCGGTCTGCTTCACCTCGGCTGAAACCGGCGCCGGGCTCGACCAACTGATGAAACTGTTCATCAAACTGATGCCCGACCCCACGGAAGGTAATCCACCGCCCTTTATGAAGGGAGAAGGCGCCAACATGAAACCGGTAGAGGTCTCCGCCGATCCGGAAAAACATGTCATCGGCCATGTCTTCAAGGTCGTAAACGATCCCTATCGTGGCAAATTAGGCATCTTTCGAGTTCACCAGGGCACTCTGGCTGCCAACGCCCAGCTGTTTATTGGCGATGCTCGTAAACCCTTCAAGGCGAATCATCTGTTCGCCCTTCAAGGCAAGGAGCAGATCGAAATGACCCAGGCGGTTCCCGGCGACATCTGCGCCGTTGCCCGGGTGGACGAGATTCATTTCGATGCGGTGCTGCACGACTCGCACGATGAGGACCACCATCACCTGCGCAGTATTGAGTGTCCCCTGCCCCTGTTTGGGCTGGCGATCAACACCGCCAAACGGGGCGACGAGCAGAAACTCAGCGACGCCTTGCACAAACTGGAAGATGAAGATCCCTGCTTTCATGTAGAACACAATGTCAGTCTCAATGAGACGATCATGCGCGGGCTGGGTGATCTGCATCTGGATGTGATGCTGCAGCAGATCAAAAACAAGTACAACGTGGAGGTTGAAACCCATCCGCCGAGCATCGCCTACCGGGAGACCATCACCCGCAACGCAGAAGGACACTATCGGCACAAAAAGCAGACCGGTGGCGCCGGTCAGTTCGGCGAGGTATTTCTACGCATCGAACCATTGAGCCGGGGTGAAGGTTTCGAGTTCGTCAACCAGATCGTTGGCGGCGCCATACCCGGGCAGTTCGTGCCAGCGATCGAAAAAGGCATCCACGGCGCAATGGAGGAAGGCGCTATCGCCGGTTTCCCCATGCAGGATATCCGGGTCACGGTCTACGATGGTAAATATCATTCGGTGGATTCCAAGGAGATCGCCTTTGTCACCGCCGGCAAAAAGGCCTTTCTGGAAGCGGTGGAGAACGCCGGTCCGGTCATCCTGGAACCCATGGTCAACCTCTCCATCACCACACCGGACAGTTTCATGGGTGATCTGACCGGCGATCTGGCCGGACGTCGGGGACAGATCAGTGGCACGGAAAGCGGACGCAACAATATGCTTGTCATCAAGGGACAGGCGCCGCTAGCGGAACTCGAGGGCTATGCCACCCACTTAAAAGCCATCACCGGTGGTGAAGGCAGCTACAGTATCGAGTTCAGCCACTATGAAGCGGTACCCGGCAACATCCAGAAACAG
>JARRNW010000026.1:0-14842 GCA_037384565.1 Candidatus Thiodiazotropha sp. | reverse complement strand
TCGGACATCTCTCCAGATTTTGGAGGCGCAAGATTAAACTAGTTTTACACTGGAATCAAATGGCTATCGTCAGAAATCCGGAATAAATTTCCTCTCCTGCGCAAATCGGCGAACCCGGGTATCGGCACCTCGTCGGGCGCTGGCCAGGCCACCGGAGCCACCCCCAGACACACCATAAGCGTTTGTATTACCTATCTTTTCTAACAGACTTCCAGTTCAATCCAAAACCATTGTCTTCCGCTACTGGGTGTAAAATCACCGATGATGACTGAATACCCCGATTTGTGATTCCTCCTCCAGATCTTTGAAATCCGCCCCGCTCATGTGAATGAGCGTGCAGTGGTCTCCGGATTCGAAATACAGGTCCTGTTGCTGAAACAACCGGGCGTCCACCAGGGTCTCGATGCCATAGGGCGACCCCACGGGAGGCAGTGCGCCTATTTCACAATCGGCGAATGCCTGACCGAGCTCTGTCTCGCTGATGAACGAGAGATGGCGTCCGGTGATTTGGGCCAGGTCCCGGAGGCGAACGTTGTGGGTGGCCGGTATCACGGCCAGTAGATAGCTTTCGTCGTCGCCAAACAGCACCGACTTGACCATTTGATCCCCTGGAACGTGGGCAGCCTCGGCAGTTCGCAATGCCGAATCGGTACGGCGATGCTCGATGACCTCAAAGCGAGAGTGATGATTGTGCAGGTATTCCTTGAGTGTGATTGCTATGCCCATAATCCACCTCACAGTGTGTTCTCTTTTACAGTATAGTTTGCACTTTGCACCCCGGTGCCGATGCCATCGTCCGGTCAGGATTCGTAGTAACAGATAGAAGAAAATCTAAGTTCAAGATGTCGAAAAGAAAGAAAAAAGCCCCCAGCCTCGCGGATCAGGCGGACCGCCATCGCCTTTATGAACTCTCAGTGCAGTGTTCCGAGGCCGAGATCGATTTCATCGATGATACCTTCAAGAAACTGCGTAAGCGCCGGGCCACCCGGTTGCGCGAGGATTTCTGCGGCACGGCCAATGTCTGTTGCGAGTGGGTGCGTCGTCGTAAACGTAACTACGCCATCGGTGTAGACCTGGACGCAGAAGTGCTGCAGTGGGGCCGGACCCATCAACTGGCGGAGTTGAAACCCGCCGAGCGCAAGCGGGTCTCCCTGCGCGAAGAGAATGTGCTTTCCGTGAAGACCGAACCCGTGGAAATCATCTCTGCGATGAATTTCAGTTACTGGTTATTCAAGGAACGCAAGCAACTGAAACGTTACTTCAAACGGGTTCATGAACAGCTGGCCGATGACGGCATTTTCTTCATGGACGCCTATGGGGGTTACGACTCTTACAAAGAGATCGAGGAGGAACGGGAGATCGAGGATGGAGAGGAATCCTTCACCTATGTCTGGGAGCAGGAAAAATACGATCCCATCACCGGCAACCTGATTTGCCACATCCACTTCGATTTCGAAGACGGCTCCCGACTCAAGCGCGCTTTTACCTACGACTGGCGGCTGTGGAGCTTGCCCGAGGTCCGTGAACTGCTGGAGGAAGTCGGATTTGGCAAAATCACCTTTTACTGGCAGGGATTTGATAAGGACGGGGAAGCCGATGGGATCTTCGTGCCCGTCACCGAAGGAGAGGCGGACGCGGGCTGGATCTGTTACATCTCTGCGGAGAAGTCCTGACCTAATCGGACTTTGCGAGAAAATCCGTCAGGATGAAGTGCAACACGGCCGGAATGTCATTCAAATCCAGGCAAGGCAGCCCATTTGTCTCGACCAGGGGCAGGTCACTGGCAATCGCAATCACGCAAGGATCTTCCGGGTAGATCAGAGGTTTGCCCAGGGAGGGACGGTGCAATTCGATCTTCGGGAAATCCAGGTGCCGAAAGCCTTCCACCAGAACCAGGTCGAGGTTTCGGATATCGAGGCGTTGCAGAAGTTGCGGCAGGCTCGGTTCACGTTCTTCCGGTTCGTCCGCCATCAGCGCCCAGTTCCGGGATGAGGCGAGCAGTACCCTGTCGGCCCCAGACTTACGCAGCTCATAGCTGTCCTTGCCCGGCCGGTCCACCTCAATCTGATGATGGGTATGCTTGATCACCCCGACCCGCAGGCTGCGCTCACGCAGACCCGGAATCAGCTGTTTCAGGAGTGTGGTTTTGCCGGTGCCGCTGAACGCGGCGAATCCCAGCAGCGGAACCGGGAAAGACTGCATCAGATCTCTTCGTGTTTGCTTCCGCCGTGGATCATTAGGATCAGGTCCGCTGCATCGCGGCTGATACCCAGCTCTTCGACCAATTGCAGCGGTGTTGCACCCGCCTGGACCATGCGGATGGCATCGCTGTAGGGAGGCTCACCCTGTTGCGTGGTCTGCTCGATGTTGTCCTGCCGCTCTTCGAGATCCCTGCCCTGCCTTTCGAGCCGGTTGACCCGCCGATCCACACCCACCGCACTGGAGCAGAGGGCGGCCACGGTCTGCTTCAGGGTGGCGACTTCCCTGTTCAGCTGATCCAATTGTTCTCGGGATTGTTTCAGAGCCCGAAACATGACCACCAGCGCACCTATGAGGAGCAGCGTCAAAAGGGGCAAAATTCCCTGTATCAAGGATTCAGCCACAGGCTACAACCCCGGATCCGAGTGAAATATCAGGCGTATTCGTCGATGCGTGGCTTTTTGTCATCTTCGTTGTTTGGATTTTTCTTTTTTTCCTGGCGAGCCTGTTCATCCGGTTTTCTGGGGCGTTCACGGCGCAGAGGCGGCTTCGGCGGGTTCACCGGGTACAGTGGATTAAGCGGATTCTGTCCTCCGATTTCGGCCATGACCTCCGGTCCTATCTGCTCAGACCTGTCCCTCACTTATGTAAAGATAGCCTGAAATTCCGTCTACATACTAGCATCCCGGCGCAGGCCAGGTGGTTACCATGATCTCGCAAACAGAGCGTCCCGATTGAAATAAGCATATCGCCGGATAATAATTCCTGTTGTGACACCCTGGGATTTCCGACCGGACAGGCCAGCCCACGGGGTCAGTACATGCTGATCTCCTGCCACTCCTCATCGGTCAGCAGCTTATTCAGATCGACCAGGATCAACAGCCGATCCTCCTGGGTCGCCACACCCTGAATGTAACGGGAGCTCTCTTCCGTCCCGACATTCGGTGCAGCATCGATCTCATTCTCACGCAATTCCACGACTTCGGCCACCGCATCCACCAGGATACCCACGACCTGACGTTCGGATTCAATGACAATGATCCGGCTGGAATCATCCAGTTCCGTGGAAGCCAGTCCGAAGCGTTTCCGGGTATCGATCACCGTGACCACATTACCGCGTAGATTGACGATTCCGAGTACGTAACTGGGCGCGCCAGGAACCGGCGCGATCTCGGTGACGCGCAATACCTCCTGCACCTGCATGACATTGATGCCGTACACTTCATCCATGAGGATGAATGTCACAAACTGAGTCAGCGGACCGCCACCACTTTCGTCGTCGTCTTCAAAACCCATGTGCTTATACCTCTATCGCTTCTGCGTCATAGTGTTCATCGACCCACAGCCCCACGACCGGCGCGACTCTATCAAGCCGCCAACAGGGACAGAACGCCCTCTACATTGAGCAGTACACTCAATTCCTGAACGATGATACCGGCGTACCAGGGACGGGACTGATCACCCCGGCGCCACCGAATCTGCTCCTTTTCAATCTGCCGGATCTCGCAGATCGCGTCCACCGCCAGTGCCCGGTCGCCCTGCCCGATCAACAGCAGATGTTGGGGCGTCACCCGCTGCTCTTGATCAACCCGTTCCGGCATCAGCAGGCGCGCGGTATCGACCACCACCACCTTGTCCTCACGATTCAGGACAATACCCATTGACCAGCCAGGTTGTCCCGGTAGTGGTTTGGCCTGACCCTGATAGGTGAGAATACCCACCAATGCGTTGAGGGGTATGCCCATGGTGATGCCGTTGACCTTGAACAGCAGCACCTGGAATGGCTGATTCGCCCACTCCGGCTGTTGTGCCTCCCGACTCATCTGCGGCACCGTCAGTGGCGCAGGCGTCGGGGCCTTTACCTGGATATCGGCATCAGCAAGAAGCTCTTTAACCTTTACCTCGGACAACGGTTTAGCCCGGGATTCCGTCCTGGAAGGAGCCGGCGTCTCAGTCCGAACAGCGCTCTGAGTTTGCGATTTGGGCGCGACCCGGGGCTGGCGCTTTGGCTTGTGTGGCGTGATAACCGGTGGCGTATCGATTTCCGAAAGCAGTGTATCGAGATAACTTTTCAACGCATCGTCCGGTTCCTCGATGCGGGTCTGGATATCCCGTTTTGCCCCCTGTTTTGACGGTTTGTCCGATTGGGTGCTCAAATGCCGCCCCCAGCCGCGGAAAGGGGCTCGTGTTCATTGAGTAAATCCTGTAACAACCGGGCGTACGCCGCCACCCCCCGACTCTGAGGCGCGAACATCGCGGGTGGAATACCCGCCTTACTGGCTTCACGAAACTGTGTGTCCACCGGGATCAGACTGTTCCAGATGTGTTCAGGATAGCTTTCACGCAACACCCGCAGACTGTCGATCGAGGCACGGGTGCGTCGATCGAACATGGTCGGCACAATTTTATAGGGCAGTGGTTGCTTGCGGGACTTGGTGACCATGTGCAGGGTGTGCAGCATGCGCTCCAGCCCCTTGAGAGCCAGAAACTCCGTCTGCACCGGCATCAGCAGGTATTCACAGGCCGCCAGGGCGTTGATCATCAACACCCCGAGTATCGGTGGGCAATCGAGTATCACGTGGTCATAGCGGGACTCCAGCTGCATCACCGCCTGTTTGATCACCAGACCCAATCCTTCCAGTTTGCCCGACTGGCGATCCAGAGTCGCCAGGGCCATCTCCGCGGGTATCAGATCCAGACCCTCGGTACCGGTGGGATGGATCAGGCTCAGAGGATCCACCGGCTCTCCCTGGGCCACACCTCGGAACAGGCTGTAGACACTGGCCTCGAGACCGTCCGGATCATAGCGAAAATAGCTGGTCAGCGAGGCATGGGGGTCGATATCGACCAGCAGAGTGCGCAGGCCCCAGGCACTGAGCTGTCCACCCAGGGAAACCGAGGTGGTGGTCTTACCCACCCCGCCCTTCTGGTTCGCCACCGTCCAGATCTTCATTGACCGCCTCCAGGCAGGTCGATCACCTGGTCCGGCTGACCGGACATACCCAGGATCACCAGACTGACGCGGCGATTCTTGGCCCGGCCCTCCGGGGTGTCGTTGCCCGCCACGGGCCGGTATTCCGCGAAACCCAAGGCGGACAGACGTCCGGGATCGATACCGTAGCGGGTCATCAGATGCACCACGCTCGCGGCACGGGCGGCGGAGAGTTCCCAGTTGGAGGGGAACTCCTCGGTATTGATGGGACGGTTATCCGTGTTACCTTCCACTTGAATGGCGTTGGGCACCGCGGCCAGCACCCCACTGATCTGGCGCAGGGCATTTGCCGCGGCTCGCGAAAGATGCGCGCTGGCGCTGGCGAACAGCATCTTGTCCTTCATGTTCACCACGACCCGGTCCGGGGAGTAGTCCACGTCCACCAAGTCTTCGTCCACGAACTCGCTGAGCATATCTTCGATGGTGGCGGCAAGAAAACGCAGCCGCTGTTTATCGCTGTTCGGCAGGGCGTGTTGCTGGCCCAGACCTGCCTGTGACTCCGTACCCATGCCCTGACGCAGCTCCCCTTCGATCAGGATATTCTCCTGCCCCATACCCGGGGTTTCCCCGGAGGTACGGGCGAGTTCCCCGACCTGGATGGGGTCAATACTGCGTTGGGACTCCTGAAAGGCATGGGTCAGGGTCTGGGACAATACCCGGTATTTGCCTTCGTTGACCGAGGAGACCGAGTACATGACCACGAAGAAGGCGAACAGCAGGGTTACGAAATCCGCGTAGGAGACGATCCAGCGCTCGTGGTTGACATGCCCCTCTTGACGTTTGCGTCTTCTGGCCATGATCAGTCCCTGTACTCGGCACTCGATTCGTGGATCCTGGTTGTCATTGGATGAAGCCTCTCAGCTTGGTTTCGATACTGCGCGGATTGTCACCTTCCGCAATCCCGATAACCCCCTCGATAACCATTTCGCGAAACTTAACCACCTGTTCCGACTGGGTCCGCAGCTTGGCCGCGATCGGCAGCAGAAATAGATTGGCCAGACCCACACCATAGATGGTGGCGACGAATGCGGTAGCGATACCACTGCCCAGTTTGCTGGGGTCCGCAAGATTCTGCATAACGTGGATCAAACCCATGACCGCGCCGATGATGCCGATTGTCGGCGAATATCCGCCCATGCCTTCAAACACCTTGGCTGCCTGGATATCGAACTGCTCGCGGGCATCCACCTCCATCTCGAGGATGCTGCGCAGGGTATCCGGCTCACTGCCATCGACCAATAGCTGCATACCCTTGCGGATGAAGGGATCCGGTTCTCCATCCGCAATCGCCTCCAGCCCGAGTAGCCCCTCTTTGCGGGCGATGTTGCTCCAGGAAACGAGTTTCTCGATGGTGGTGCGCAAATCGAGCCGGGCCGGCAGAAATACTCGCCCCGACTGTCGCAGGGCATGCCAGAATACAGGCACCGGCGTCTGCAACAGGATCGCCCCGATGGTCCCGCCAATGACGATTACCATGGCCGGACCGTTCGCCAGGGAGTCGATATGGCCACCCTCGAGCCAATTGCCCCCGAGCACCGCCAGAAAGGCGATGACAATACCGATGAAGCTCAGAAAGTCGACTCTCATTTAAGTTTCGCCATCAGGGGACCGATCTCATCCAGGTTTATCACCCGATCGGACAACCCCGCCTTTTCAATAGCCTGTGGCATACCATACACGACACAACTCTTCTCATCCTGGCTCCAGATATTGGCGCCCATCCGCTTCATCTGCCCAGCGCCCTTTACTCCGTCCGAACCCATGCCGGTGAGCACCACGCCCAGGGCACGGGATTGAGCGCTCTCCGCGACGGACTCGAACATCAGGTCCACACTCGGATGGTAGATCTGTCCGGGCAGGGGATCGGAAATCCGGATCTGATACCCCCCGGCAGCCCGTTCCACCCGTAGCTGCCGACCACCCGGCGCCAGCAATGCCTGGCCCGGCATAAGCCGGTCACGGTCGATGGCCTCGCGAATCGAGATGGCGCAAGTCGCGTTAAGGCGATCCGCATAGGCCTTGGTAAAACTCCCCGGCATGTGCACGGCCACCACCAGGGGTAGTGGAAAGTTACGCGGCAAGGCGCTCAATACCTGACGCAATGCCACCGGACCGCCCGTGGACGCCCCGATCGTGACCAGATCCACCCGAATCCCGGCAACCGAATTCGCGGAACCCGATGGCAACGGAGCGGCCCGCGGGACTGTGCGCTGATAACCTGCCGTGCCCAAACGGGACAGGCTCAAGCGCGACTTTGCCAGATCCCGCACCCGCTCCAGCAACTGTTTCTCAGCCGAGTTATTGAGCGTAGCCCGCTGGCCTGAGTCTTTGGGAAGGAAATCCATAGCCCCGGCATCCAGGGCATCCAGGGTCTCCTTGGCCCCTTCCCGGGTGAGCGCGGAAAACATCAGAATCCGGGTCGGCGACTCAGCCATGATACGCCGGACCGCTGTAATACCGTCCACCACCGGCATCTCAACATCCATGGTGATGACATCCGGTTTGAGGATCTTGGCCTGGGCGATGGCCTCCTGACCATTGACCGCAGTTCCTACCACCTCGATATCCGGCGCATGCGCGAGTGCCGCCATGACCCGGTTTCGAAAAAAGGCGGAATCGTCAACAATCAGTACACGCAACTTTGCGCCCATAATCCCTCTTCAACACATATCGTTGTCTTTGATTCGGGCAGCGACCTCTGTCTTGATCCTGAATCAAGCGCCACACCACCAACGACGGTTTATTTAATATTTCTTTGCGTATTTCCGCATCAGGCCCGGCACGTCAATGATGAGTGCAATCTTGCCATCGCCCGTGATCGTGGCGCCAGCCATGCCGTCGAGCCCTTGCAACAACGCGCCCAGGGGTTTGATAACCACCTCTTCCTGACCGATCAGGTGATCGACCACCAGACCGACCTGGATGTTGCCCACATTCACGATCACCACATGCCCTTTTATCCGGTCCTCCTGGGTCATGGGGCTGTTTGGGATCAGCCATTTTCTGAGATAGAAAAGGGGTAAGGCCCGTTCCCGGACCATGATGGTCAGTTGCCCATCCACCGTATTGGTACGCTTGAGATCCAGATTGAAGATCTCAACCACACTGGCTAGCGGCAGGGCAAAGGGTTGCGAGCCCAGCAACACCATCAGGGTTGGCAGGATCGCCAGGGTCAGGGGCAGCTTGATGGTGATGAGGGTACCGTGCTCCAGTTCCGAGTTGATATCGACCGAACCGTTCATCTGTGCGATACGGGTCTTGACCACATCCATGCCGACACCCCGGCCGGAGACATCCGAGATCTCGGTCTTGGTCGAAAAACCGGGTGCAAAAATCAGGTTGAAACAGTCCTTATCGTCCAGACGCCCCGCAGCTTCGGCATCCATCATACCCTTCTCCACCGCCTTTTTGCGCAAGGCTTCGGGATCCATGCCTTTCCCATCATCGGCAATTGAAAGCAGGATATGGTCGCCCTCCTGGGCGGCAGACAGCACCACCGTGCCACGACGGGGTTTACCTTTTTCTTCCCGCTCATCCGGCAATTCGATACCATGATCAACCGAGTTGCGCACCAAATGGACCAGCGGATCCGCCAGGGCCTCCACCAGGTTCTTGTCCAGGTCGGTATCCTCACCAACCATTTCCAGGTCGATCTCTTTCTGCATACTACGGGCCAAGTCACGTACCACCCGTGGAAACCGCCCAAATACCTTCTTGATCGGTTGCATACGGGTCTTCATCACCGCCAACTGCAGATCCGAGGTCACCACGTCCAGGTTACCGACCGCATTGGAGACCTCATCATCATTAAGGGTGGCCTTGAGGGTCGCCAACCGATTGCGCACCAGTACAAGCTCGCCCACCATGTTCATGATGTCGTCGAGTCTCTGAGTGTCCACACGAACCGTTGTCTCTGCTGGGGGCTTAACCGCAGCATGGGCGGCCGCCACGGCCGCTGTGGGTTCTGTAGCAGGCTTTTCGGCCCGAGCCTTGGTGGGAGTGGGAGCGACTGCGGCAGGTTTGGCTTGTTCCGCGGGTTTGGGTTTGGGCTTAGCCTTGGCCTTCGCTTTCGTGGCAGGTTTTGCTTTGGGGGTTGCAGGCTTTGTCGGTGTGGCCGGTTTGTTCGGTTCAGCCTGCTTCAGCTTCTTCGCATCGAACTTGCCCGCGCCATGAATCTGGTCGAGCAGTTGCTCGAACTCTTCCTCGGTGATGTCATCGGAAGCGCTTGCGGGTTTGGGCTCCGGTTTGCTTTCCGAGGATTCCGCCTTGGGCGCGCCGGTGAATTTTCCCTTGCCATGAAGTTCATCGAGCAATGCCTCGAATTCATCTTCTGTGATCTCATCGCTGGAGGGCTTTTCCGCCTGGGGTTCCTGGATCGCATCCAGTAACTCTTCGAATTCGCTTTCGGTCATATCGTCATGACCACCACTCTGGACGTCGGTTGCCGGTTCACTGTCTTGTCCGGATGCCTCGACCTCTTCCTCCTCAATCTCATCGGCCTCTGCTTCGACTTCAGCCTCCCCTACATCCTCTTCCTCCACTTCTTCATCTTCGGAAGCCGGTACGGCGAAGCGGTTGAGACTCGCGATCAGACTGGGATCCGCATGGTCCGGCATCACCCCGTTGCGCACCTCCTGAAACATGACATTGACCACGTCCAGGACCTGCAGCACGGAGTCCATCAGGTCGGGCGTGACCTGACGCTGTCCCTGACGCAGAATATTGAAGACGTCCTCGGCCCGATGACAGACCTCGACCAACGGATCGATGGCGAGGAATCCCGCGCCACCTTTGATTGTATGAAAACCGCGGAATACCGCATTGAGCAAATCGAAATCGTCTGGCTGCTGTTCCAGATCCACCAGCTGTTCGCTGAGCAGTTCCAGAATCTCGCCCGCCTCCACCAGAAAATCCTGGAGGATCTCGTCGTTGACATCGATGGTCATGTAATGCTCCCGATACCAATATCAAACTACTTAGTAGTCACTTACAGATATATCGGTCTGTGTCTGAATAACTAAAACCCGAGGCTGGAGAGCAGGTCGTCCACATCATCCTGACTGGTCATCTGCTCACCCTGGTCTAAGCCAGGGATCGCCGGACCAGCGAGTTGTTCATCCGGCTGTGTCTTCTTTTCACCGCCGTCCTCGAGTTTTTGCCCGGTGATCCGCACCAGCATCACCAACTTCTCCTCGACATCATGCACCAGGGTGATGACTTTGCGGATGATCTGCCCGGTAAGATCCTGGAAATCCTGCGCCATCAGTACCTCCGAGAGGTTCTGGTGCAGCAGCGCGGAGTGTTCCTGGGTTTTTGTGAGAAATTCAGACAGTGAATCACTCAGTCCCTTGAAATCGTCCTTATTCAACAGGCGGGATCGCAACCGGTCCCACTGCTCCCGAAGTTCCGACGATTCCCGCTCCAGGTATTCGACCAGGGGCAGACTCTGCTCGACCGCACCCAGGGTGCGGTCAGCGGATTGCTGAGTCATGGTGATGACATAGTTCAACCGCTGTTTTGCATCGGGAATCTCGACGTTGGTCATGTCGTTGATCCGTGCGTCGAGCAGAAACCCATTGATGGCATCATGCAGTTCGCGGGTGAGGCGACCGACTTCGATAAACAGCTCGTCTTTATCTTTGGGTGGACTCAATTTGGCAATCAGATGATCGCTCTGTGCTTCATCACCGGCCTCGAGGCTGGTTACGAGCGCCCTGGCGATCTCGATACGTTCCTGGATATCCCGTTGCTCCCCCATCTGGCAGACTCCTGACGATTTATGATTCAACCCACACGTTCGAAGATCTTGCTGATCTTCTCTTCCAGGGTTGTCGCAGTGAAAGGCTTGACGACATAACCATTGACGCCCGCCTGGGCCGCCTCGATGATCTGTTCGCGCTTGGACTCGGCAGTCACCATGAGAACCGGGAGTTGGGCCAGTTTTTCGTCGGCCCGCACTGCCTTGAGCAGATCGATCCCGGTCATGCCCGGCATGTTCCAGTCCGATACGAGGAAGTCGAAATTACCGTTCTGCAGCATGGGCAAAGCGGTCAACCCATCGTCTGCCTCTTGGGTATTGTTGAAACCAAGATCTCGGAGCAGATTCTTGATTATTCTCCGCATGGTGGAGAAGTCATCCACTATGAGGATCTTCATGTTTTTATCCAATGCTGTCTCCCGTACATGTTTCCCCGGTTACACGACCACCGGCTTACACATGCCAACCGTTTAATCTTCGTCGTGCAAAAGTGAAAGCCAGTCATTGAGCCGCGAACGCAGACGCAGAGTTGCCTGGCTGTGAATCTGACAGACCCGGGATTCGCTGACACCGAGGACGTGTCCGATCTCCCGCAGGTTCATCTCGTCGTCGTAGTACATGGCGATCACCAGCCGTTCCCGCTCGGGCAATCCGGCAATGGCGTCCGCCAGCGCCGTCTTAAACGCATCTTTCTGCAAGCCCTCGAAGGGGGCATCCATCGGTCCATCCCGAACTGCGGGAAAACCATCACTGACCGCTGTCAGTTCATCGAGACTGAAGATCCGGCAGCCGGTCGAGTCCTGCAGAATCTGGTGGTAATCCTCAAGGCTCATCCCCAACGCCTGAGCCACCTCCACATCCCGCGCATCGCGGCCCTCGTTGTTCTCGATCGCACGCATCGCCTCGGCCACCATGCGTGCCTTGCGATGTACTGAACGCGGTGTCCAGTCGCTGCGGCGGATCTCATCGAGCATGGCTCCGCGGATGCGGATTCCCGCATAGGTTTCGAAACTCGCACCCTGGGTAGGGTCGTAATTCTTGCTCGCCTCGAGCAGGCCCAGCATCCCCGCCTGGATCAGGTCATCCGACTGCACATTGGGCGGCAGTCGGTTCATGAGATGATAGGCGATTCGTTTCACCAGTCCGGCATGTTGGTCAACCAGATCGCTGTAGCCCTGCTGTTTCTGCATGGCGGTGTATGTCGCTAGCCCGTTCACCGTCACTACTCCCCGTATTGGCTTGAAAATTGAATCAGGCGTTCGACGAAAAATTGAAGGTCTCCACTGACACCGGTAGGTACAGGCCAGTTATCGGCCTTCTTGGCCAAATTCTTGAATGCTTGGGCCACCCGGGATCTGGGATAGGCCTCAACCACCGGTTTCTGGCTTTTCACCGCTTTGCGGAGCTGTTCGTCGTACGGAATGCTTCCCATATAGTTAAGCATAACGTCCAGGTACTGATCCGTAACCCGGCACATTTTATTGTAAAGATCTCTTCCTTCCTGAACACTCTTTACCATATTCGCCAGGATCTGGAAGCGGCTGATGCCGTGATCCCGGTTGAGCAATTTGATAATGGCATAGGCGTCTGTGATTGAGGCCGGTTCGTCACAGACTACCACGATCTGTTCCTGTGCGGCGCGACTGAAACTGATCACCACATCGGAAATACCGGCGGCGGTATCGATCAGCAGCACATCCACATCGTTGGCCACTTCGCTGAAGGCGTGGATCAGGCCGGCATTCTCCGCCGGCGACATCTCCGCCATGTGCTGAATGCCTGACGCACCGGGCACCACTCTCATGCCCTTGGGTCCGGTTACGATAATCTCTTCCAGGGTCGATTCCCCGCGCATCACATGGGAGAGGTTCTTGTGGGCATGCAGCCCCAGTACCACATCCAGGTTGGCCAACCCCATGTCCGCGTCCAGCAGCATCACCCGGCGTCCCATCTCGGCCAGGGCAACACCCAGATTTGCGGAGATATTGGTCTTGCCTACCCCACCTTTGCCGCCCGTGATGGCGATCACCCGTACCGGTTCCGGATGAATCATGCGGCGCAGGCCGGTAGCCTGGTCTTCAAACTGTTCAGACATGGGCATGTTCACTCGTTCCTCCAAAGGCCATCGCCAGGTATTCCTCATCGGGTGTCTTGTCGGTTTGCCGGCTCATCTCCACCGCCAGGCGTGTGAGTGCGTCCGCATGGGCCTGACGCAGGTCTTCCGGGACGCGCTGACCGTCTGTCGTATAGGCCAGGGGCAGTCCCGACTCCAGCAGCGCGGAAAGTGCGCCACCCATGGAGGCGGTCTCATCCATCTTGGTCAGTACTACCGCCACCGGATTGACTTGACTGAAAGCGTGTATTGCATGACTCAACGCACTGCGCTGGGTTGTCGCAGAGAGGGTCAGAAGCGGCTGAACCGGATGGTTACCATGGCTCAGCAAGGCCAGGCGCTGGGTCAATTTGATGTCCCGCTGGCCCATGCCCGCGGTATCGATCAGCACCAGGCGTTTTTCGGCAAATGCGTGGAGTGCGCTGTTGAGTTCATCGGTAGAGGTTACACTGCGTACCGGAACATCAAGAATCTTTCCGTAGTTCTGCAACTGCTCCTGAGCGCCGATACGATAACTGTCGGCTGAAATCAGGGCCAGGTGGCGGTTGCCGTGGCGCAGGCAGAACTTAGCGGCCAGCTTGGCGATGGTGGTGGTCTTTCCCACCCCGGTCGGTCCGATCAGGGCGAACACTCCGCCCTGGGAGATCAGGTCATCCTCGGTGATGGGCAGCTCCCGGCAAAGGTGATTCAAGGCCTGTTGCCAGGCCTGGTCCAGGGACTCGGCATCCCCCACCCGATAGGCCAGCTCCCGGCAATGGGGCGCGTCCAGTCCCAGCCCCATCAACTGGCGCATCAGCTCCTGGGTCTGGGGACGACGCTGTCCCATGTCGCGCCAGGTCAGCTCGGAGAGTTCATTCTCCATCATGCGGCGCAAAGCCTGCATCTCCTGGCGCATCTCCCGCAGAATCGGATCCTGACTCCACTCCACCCGACGTTTTTCCATTTTTGCTTCGAAAGGCATCGGTTTACGAGCGGGCTTCTCCAGATCTTCGCTGGGTTTGGCTTTACTGACCGCCGCATAGGAGGAGGCGCCGATCGAGCCGGGAATTTTCGATGTTTTTGGCTTGGGCATCGGTGTTTCGATGGCGGTGGGTGTGCTGCTGGCGAAGGCCGACTCGTCATAATCGATGGCCGCAACCAGTTCGACGCCCCCCTCCACCGGTTTGTTGGAGAGAATGACGGCATCCGCCCCCAGGGCATCTCTGACCTGGCGCAGCGCCTGACGCATATCAGAGGCAAAAAAACGTCGAATCTTCATAGTCCGTAACTCTCCGGCTCCGCCCCATGCTCGGGACTTCGCCTGTCAGCCTGTCAATTCAGTACCCCTTGGGAACTGCCGTGTCGGACCTTTGACTCCGGCCGCCATAAGGCTATCGGATGATCCCGACACGGAACCACAACAAGGGTAATGCAACAAATGTTCCAGTTTGACTATTACCTGAAAAGGCTACGATTTATTGTTATATAACAACTGGATAGACTTTATTATGCAAATTCTGACGAGAAAGGAATCGATTCTTTACGCCGGGCTATTGACTCGAAAAATCATCACCGCCAAGGAACCGGCAGGGTCCGGAATTCTACGAACGCATCGAACCACTATCATCAGAGTCGATTTCTCGTTCCCACGCTCCGCGTGGGAACGAGGCCAACTAAAAACTTACCTGATTACCTACTATGCTCCGCCATAGGGTGGTGGGTGTGAGCATTGAGCAATGGTTTGAAAAGTTTTGAGTTTTAAGTGTTGAGTTTTGAGTGGATGAGTTCGCTGCGCTCACGG
>JARRNW010000025.1:0-18583 GCA_037384565.1 Candidatus Thiodiazotropha sp. | reverse complement strand
CTTGGCCTTGCTCAATCCCTGGGGGGTCAGACCGGCGCGAACGGCCAGCTCACCCTCCTTCAGGTCCTGTGCCTCGGCTTGATGGAGCAATTGGTTCAGGAGTTCATCAGGGCTCATTGATTAACCATCTGGTTAAAATACTATGCAATTAAGAGGAATATAGCATATAAATTAACCAAATGGGTAAGTTGTATTTTTACATTCATTGCAAGAACGAATGGATTCAGGGCATGCCCATTAGCCAAAGTAATCCAGCGTCCTGCCGCCGTGAATGCTCAGTCATGTATTGATATCTTGTGCTTGAGCACCCGCCAAAGAGCCGCCTGTTTCTCTCCCATGGCCTCTCTTAATCGGCTTTATCGGATCTATCGGTTACCGGGGCAGGGGTATGATCTGCGTCACCGGTTGCTGCGTCCATGATCTCAGTGGCTGTCTCCTTAGCCGCTGCCCAACCCTGTTTGGCGCCGGTCTTGGTGTTCTGCCAGGCCTCTTTCGAGGCATCGGTGACCGCTTTGCCGGCCCCTTGGGTGGTCTCTTTGGTGCTATTCCAAGCCTTTTTGGAACCTTCGGATACGGCTTCTTCAACTTCGCTGGCCGCTTCTTTCGTATTGTTCCATGCTTCTTTTGAGGTCTCGGAAACGCTTTCGCCGAAGCTCTGGGACGACTCCTGAGAGTCTGTTGTCGCGGTGGCAGACTCTTCCTCCGCGAGCGCCGATTTGGCAGTGAACATGAGTGCGACGATCAGGGCAGTGCGACTCAGGACTCGTGCGTGCAAAATTGATGAGATCACTTTATTACCTCCAAAAATACAGTCAGCATATACTGGACTGGAAGTTTCAATGATAGGTCATATCCCTGAACCTAACCTATCGGGTTCCCGGCAGGCTGATTTCCTGCTGCAGTATAGGGCACTACACTATGTTCCAACTACATCCCCAGCTCAGTCAGGATTGCGAATATCTCGGGCGCTTTCCCTTATCGCATCTGTTGTGGATGCGCGATGCAAACTATCCTTGGGCGATCCTGGTGCCGGATCGGCAGGCGGTGCGGGAGATCCATGAACTCTCCGCGGAGGATCAAGGCCAGTTGATGCGCGAGTCCTGTGCTCTGAGCCGTGTGCTCGCGGATTTGTTTCAGGCGGATAAAATGAACCTGGGGGCTCTCGGTAATCTGGTCCCTCAGTTGCATATCCATCATGTAGTCCGGTATCGATCGGATCCAGCCTGGCCCGCACCTGTGTGGGGACGGGTACCGGCAAGCGTCTACGATCCCCAGGTGCTTTCTCAGACCCTCGACCGGTGGCAAGACGCGTTGAGTGGGACATTGGGGTACCGGTCCGTTCAAGGAGGTTAAGGGGCTTGGAAAAAAATAACCGAAACTACTTGTTTGAATGCCTCTGTTTGTTGTTGCAGCCTAGTATAGGACACTACACTGGTCCTACAATTCGTCCCTCACTGCGCCTGGAACAGAGACATTCATCCGGCATATTTTTTGTTAATTCTATTTATCCAAGGCCCTAAGATGAGATACCAGCGTTTGTTTTTCCGGGTTGGGTTCGTACTGATCGGACTGTTTCTTTCCTGGGTCGCCTGTGCGGGAGAGCAGGGCCTGTTGTGGCGCATCGAAGGGCAGGGCGCCCAGGCCTGTCTGTTCGGCACCATGCACAGTGACGACCCCCGGATCACAAAGCTGCCCGATGCGGTGACGCGCTGTTTCAACGCATCGGACATCCTGATGCTGGAGATGTCACTGGATGATCGCAGCGTGCTCCAGGTGGCCACGAAGATGATGTTGGACACGGACACCTCGTTGAGTGAGCAGGTGGGTACCTCCCTGGGAATGGAAGCCTCCGGGGCCATGCAGTCCCTGGGGATTCCTCCCCAGGTAACCGAGCGTATGCAGCCCTGGGCCGTGGTGATGACTCTGAGCATGCCGCAAATGGAGACTGGTCTGTTTCTTGACAAGCTCCTGTATGACCGGGGGCGCGCGGCTGGGAAAAGGTTTCAAGCCTTGGAGAGTGTCGAGGAACAGCTCGCGATTTTCAACACCCTGAGTCTCGAGGAACAGACGTCGATGCTTCGCCAGGTGTTACAGGACTACCGGGATTACCCAGGTATGTTTGAGATGTTGACCCAGGCCTACCTGGATCAGGACCTGGAACGCATGATGGCCATTAGCGTCGCCAATCCGATCACCCCCGATGCCAAGCTGTCGAAAAAGGTCATGAATAGGATGGTGAATGAACGTAATCAACGCATGGCCGAGCGGATGATGCCCTTGTTTGATCAGGGCCGGGTGTTTGTGGCGGTGGGGGCATTGCATCTGCCTGGGAAAGAGGGACTCATCGCCCTGCTGCGTGCTCGGGGGTATCGTGTCAGCCGACTTGAATGAACAAGACGGGATGCACCGGACCACCGTTTTCGGACGGCGATCCGGTGTTGTTTCAGACGAACAGATTGACGTCGGCCTTGAGCGCGCGGGGTAGAAAACTCGCCGCCCCGACCCACTCCTCGATTTCCGGTATGAAGACCTCCTTGGGGTGATCAAACAGGTCCACTGTCATCTGGCAGGCGACCAGTTTGACCTCCGCTTCGATGCATAAGGCACGCAGTTCCTCGATCGACGCCACGCCCTTGTGGTTCAAGGTTCGGCGCATCATGTTGGTGGCCATCCCTTCGAACCCGGGCATCAGGGTCATGAGCGATGTGGGCATGGGAAGCTCCTTGCCCTGTAACCAGGTCGGTCCCATAGGCAGTTTCATCGGCATGGCCGGATTGCCCAGGGGGGTGACCTTGAGATCGAGATCCTGTTTTAGCAGGTTCAGGCCATAGAAGGTAAAGAAGATCGACACATCCCAACCCAGGGCCGCCGCCGTGGAGGCCAGAATAAAGGGTGGGTAGGCCATGTCCAAGGTGCCCTTGGTGGTGATGATGGTCATCGATGGTGTGTGGGTAGCCTCCCGCTCGGCCATCTTTTCGTTGAATCGCTGATCGAACCAGGCATCCAGATCCTGTTCCGGCTGTGGGTTTTTGATTGCGGTTGCGTTCATGCGGATGTCTCCCTTCTTCAGGACTTGCGGATCTTGAAATGAAACTCGCCGGATTGCTGCTGGCTGGAGAGCATCTCGTGACCGGTCTGCTCGCAGAACGAACTCAGGTCCTTCACCGAACCGGGATCGGTGGCTGTGATCTGCAGAACCTCGCCTGCTGACAGGGTCGCCAGCGCCTTTTTGGTTTTCAGGATCGGTCATGTGGGTAAAAAAATTCAATTGGTAGGGGGGAGTTCGATCCTCAGGGTTTTGATGGCGGGTCCCAGTATCCGTACCACTTCCGGGTCGTTTTGGCTCTTGGCCAGCAGGATTACCCCCTCGAGATAGGCGAGCATGGCCTGAGCGGTGGATTTTGTGTCGAGGGGAGGGATCTGACCTTGTTCCATCGCCTCGTCCAGCGTCTCATGAAAGCGGTCGCTGGCATTAGCGAACACTGCGTTGATCCTGGCGCGGATCACCTCGTCCCGGGTGCTGACCTCCAGCGCCAGATTACCGAACAGGCAGCCCGGCATACGTCCCTCCAGATCCTTGGCCGCCTTCTGCCAGTAATAGGCGGCGTCGACCAGATAGTCGAGCCGTTCCAGGGGAGGCAGGTCACGGTCGAAGGCCTCAGCTACGAAACCGTGGGCCCAGTCGTCGGCCATGTCGTCGATGACCGCCATGGCCAGATCCTGCTTGGAGGGGAAGAAGTGATAAAAGCTGCCCTTCTGCACCTGAGCAATATCACAGATCTCCTTGATGCCCACATCGGCGTAGCTGCGGCCGTGAAAGAGTTCCCGGGCAGTGCTCAGGATGCGGGTTCGGGTGTCGAGGGCTCGGTTCATGGGGATGAGTATAGTAGACCGGTTGGTCAAGTCAAGTGGCAATCCTGATGACCGGACGCTGCGATTGGATTAACTCAGTACCACCGAGGTTTGCGGGGTGAATCTTCGGCGATTCATCAGCCGGTAAGCCACCGGCGTCAATACCAGCGAAAGCAGACCGCTCAATCCAACACCGCCGGCAATCACGATTGCCAGGGGCGGCCAAAAATCCCCCCCGCTGAACAACAGCAGCGGGATGAATCCGACTACCGTGGTCAGAGTGGTAGAAATGATGTGCCGGGTTGCGCCGATGGTTTCATCGATGATTGCCGAGTGATCGCCGGCATGCGCCCGGGGGTTGGCGCGAATGGCTGCGAGCACCACGATGCTGCCATTGATCGCCACTCCGATCAGGCCGGCGCTGCCGATGATGGGATTGAATCCGAGTGGAAAGCCCCCCGCCCACAGTGACAGCATCCCCAGCCCGACCGAAAGGACGGCAACCAGGCCAATCAGGGCGGCCAGGGTAAAGGACCGGAATGATAATACCAGTGTGGCGACCATCAATATTCCCAGCAGTGGTGCATAGGTCAGCAACTGTCCCACCGCTTTTTGCTGTTCCGCACTGTCCCCGGCCAGTTCGATGTGATAGCCGGGAGGCAGCGTCAGCGCACCCTGGTCGATCTCGTCGAGCACTGCGCGGGTTACCTCGATCGGCAGGGCGCCCTGGCGAAGATAACCGCTGATCTTGTTGATCCGCTCGCCGTTATGTCGGGTGATGCCTCGGAGCTCCGGGATGACGCGCAGAACTCCCAAGGCGTTGGCCGGGATCCAACGGTCCGAACCGGGTGTCCGCAGACGCAGGGTGCTGATCGAGTCGGGGCTGCTGCGGTCACTATCGGAGTAGCGAATGCGCACCGGGAGAGCCTCGAGATCTTCCAGTACTTGCCCTCCAATTCGTCCATCCAGGGCGGCCTGGAACTGTCCGCTGATGTCCGCCAGGGCGAGACCGGCCAGACGCGCCTCGCGCTCGTCCGCAACCAGCTGCAATTTGGGTTCTCCGCCCTCGATCGACGCCTGGGTGTGGATCACCTCGGGTTGGCGCAGCAGCAGACTCCGCAGGGTCTCGCCGAGTTGGCGCAGCCGGTCCGTATCGGGGCCGACGATACGCAGTTCGATGGGCGCGGCGATGGGCGGTCCCTGGCCGAACGCTCTGACGATGATCTGTGCGTCAAGGAACTGCTCCGGGAGCGTCTGCTGAAGATTGCGTTCGAGCCGCTTGGCCGTGGCGGGATCGTTCAGTTGCACGATCCCGCGCGCGTAACCCGGGTTGTGTTCCTGTTGCCGAAGTTGATTGTAATAGACCGGCGGTGAACTGGCCCCGGCGACCCAGGTGATCTGACGGACCGCACTGTCTTGGCGTAGCGCCTGTTCGATGTCCCTGAGGCGTTGTGCCGTGTGCCGGATAGCGGTGCCGCCGGGCATCCATACCTGTACTTCGATCTGGTCCCGGTCGGCGGGGGGAAAGAATTGCATGCCCAGTCCGCCCGCGACAAAGAATCCGGCCGCGGGTGGCACAGAAATCAGCAGGAGTGTCAGTACCGGTCGGCGCAGAGACCGGTTCAGCAGGGTACGATAGCCCGCGCTGAGGCGTGGGTTGTACAGCCCGTCTCGCCACCAGCGGTTTTTCCCGGGTCTTGCGGACGCGGTGAACAGCCCGGCGAGCGCGGGAATCACCGTGATCGCCAACACGAATGAGGCGATCAACGCCAACACCACCGCAATCGCGATCGGACTGATGAAGTCTCCCACGTTGCCGGGAAGCAGGAACACCGGCATGAATCCGAGGACCGTGGTCAAGGTCGAGGCGAACAGGGGCGTGAACAGATGGCGAATGGTCTCGGTTACGGCGACCACGGGTGTGGCGCCCAAGCGCCGACGCGCTACCACCTGATCGGTCATGACGATGGCGTTGTCGATGAGTAGTCCAATCGCGATGATCATTCCAAAAATGGTCATTTGATGGATCTGTTCGCCAAACAGGGCCAGCCCGAACAGGGACAGCCCCGCCGAGAGGGGCAGTGCGGAACCGACGATCAGGGCCGCGCGCCAGCCCATAGTCAGCCAAACCACCAGCATTACAGCCGCCGCTCCGGCCAGCAGATTGCCGACCAGGTCGCCCAGCCGGTGCGCGGTGTAGCGGCTTTGATCGAAGACCGTCTCCAGGCTGATCTCTGGGTCGAGCTGGGCGGAAAAATCGGTGGCGCTCCCATGGGCCTGGCTGGCCCAATCGTCCAGCTGGGTATCCCGCTCGGTACGCACCGCGATCAGTATGCTGCGCTGAGCGTTGTACAGGGCGATCTGATCGGGTGGATCCTGCCACTGCTTGCTGACCCGGGCAATGTCCCTGAGATGGACCAATCCACCCTGTGTGTTTCCCCCCAGTGGAATCGCTTCGATGCGCTGGAGCGAATCGAGGGCGCCATCGATTTCCAGTGGCAGGTCGTAGGTCGTGTCGCGTACCGTGCCCGCCGAGCGTCGTGCATCGGCCGCGGCGACCTGGGCGGCCAGCCGATCCGGGGCGATGCCCAGCGCGGAGGCTTCGGCGGCATTGACATCGACCTGAATCTCTTCGTCCGCGATACCGAAAAAGACGACCTGCTCGGTGCCTGGAAGGTTACGCAGACGGTCACCCAGCCGGGCCGCCAAGCGGATGAGTATTCCGAAGTCCTTGTCACTGCCGTCACCCCAGGCCAGGGCATAGATCATCGAATAGGCGACTGCGCCGCGCATATCGTCGAACTCCGGCTTTCCGGCGCCCTGGGGCAGCTCGTCGGCCGCGGCGCTCAGCCGATCCCGTACCTGGGAAAAAATCTGTTCATTGTTGCGCTCGTCAACCCAGTCCTGCAGCTCGATGTTGACCACGGAGATGCCGTTGCGGGAGGTCGATTCGATGGTTTTGATTTCGGAGAGTTCGCGTAACCGGTCTTCAATTTTTTTCGAAACCTGGGCTTCTACCCGCGTTGCGGAGGCGCCGGGGAAGGGGGTCAGGATGACCGCGTTTCGGGTGGTGATGCGCGGGTCCTCGATGCGTGGCAACGATACAAGGGCAGAGCTGCCGGCAACCAGGATCATCATGATCGTCAGGGCGAGCAGGTGCTTGTTCTGCGTGAACAGACCCAGCAGATTGCTCATGTTCCCGCTCTGCCGACGGATGCGATGCGCACCTGTTGGTTCGGTACGATACGTTGCAGACCGGTGGTTACGACCTGTTGGTTGGGTTCCAACGCACCCCTGACGAATACCCGGTCGGTGCTTTGATAGAGCAGATCGACGGTGTGCCGGATAATCCGATGTGTTGCAATGGAGTCTTTACTTTGCCCCGCCAATGGGGTGGCGACATAGACGCTCCACAGACCGCGCTCGCCCTCTGTCAGTGCGCTCAGCGGCAGCCAGCTTCCGTCCTGCGCAACCGGGCTATCCAGGCTGAGGGTGACCAGGTCCCCCGCCAGCATGCCGGCTGGCGGGTCGAGGGGGTCAAACAGGGCGTCCACGGTACGGGTGGTTGCGGTGCGTAGGGGAAGCAACGTCCGTAGTTTCAGCATAACGGTCTGGTTCTTCCAGCGAGCCGGGTAGGTATTGCCCGGTTCGAGTTGCTCGAGGCTGCGCCCGGCGATGCCGACGCGGATCTCCGGCGTGGTTCGTTCCTGCAGAGTGAGGATCGGTTGACCGGCATTGAGCACCTGGCCTTCGTCGGCGGATCGCAGGATCACGGTCGCTGCGTAGGGTGCGACCAGCCGGCTCTTTTCCAGTTCGATGTCAATGCTAATGATTCGTTGCTTGGCCAGGGTCAAGGCCGCCTTTGCGGCCCGTTGTGTCTCCCGGGCTTCGTCCAGACCCTGCCGTGATACGCCCCCTTTATCAACGATACTGCTCATACGCCTCAGGGTGACATCGGCCAATGCCAGATTGGCTTCGGCCTCGGCTTGGGCGGCGAGCAGCTCGTTTCGTTGCGCCGTAAGGCGTTGCGTATCGAGCCGGGCGAGCAGTTGGCCGGTTTCGATTTGCGAACCCTCGTCAACGCATACCTGCACTAACCGACCGGAGGATTCGAAACCGAGTTCGCTCCGACGACGCGGCTGTACCTGCCCTGAGTAGGTCTGTTTGACGATGAAGCTTTTCTGCAGGGTGATGGGGCGGGTTTCAACCGATAGCACGATGGGGCGGTTAGGCTCCGCTGATGTGGGATCGGCGTGGCTGAGGAACAAGCCCGCGGTCGAGATACTGACTGCTCCAGCCAGAGCAAAGCCCGTAATCACGACCCCAGGTCGCTGAATGTTTAACATTATAGGGTACCTCGCCAGGCGTTGGTTGAGACGTGATGGTTACACTACACTAGACTGGACAGTGTGGTTTTATCATAGGCATACAAAACTAGACTGTCTAGTACTATGATTGTTGCAGGAGTTACAAATGCCGGATACACCCGATAGATCGACCCAGGGACGTACGGGACGTCCTAAAAGCGAAGCGAAGTCCGAGGCCATTCTGAACGCCGCCACCAAGCTGTTCCTGGCGAAGGGTTTTCAGGGTACCTCCATGGACGCCGTGGCACGTGAAGCCGGGGTGTCAAAACAGACGGTATATAGCCATTTCGCCAACAAAGAGACGCTCTTCGTGGCTTGTATCGGTGCCAAGGTTGCCCATTACGGTTTTGACGAGGCCGCCGGAGTGGATGACTCCGATCTGCGGCAGGCCTTGTTAACCATAGTGCACCGTTTCACGGATCTTCTGTTCGATCCCGAGGTGGTTGCTGTTTACCGCGTGGTGTTGAGTGAGTCGACGGGGCAGCCGCAACTCGCTTCGCTGTTTTTCGACAATGGGCCCATACGGACCAAGTCCGCGATCTGTGAATTTTTACGCCAGCAGGTCGCAAAAGGCCGCCTTCGTATTCCCAAAGAGCGGTTGCTCTATGCGACCGTGCAACTGCTCAATATGTCTGTGGGAATATTTCAGTGGTCTTTATTGTTTGGGTTACAGGATTCGATAGATGATTCCGAGCTGGCGGCTCACCTGGAGTGGGCTGTGGATGATTTCCTGACCTTGTATGCTGAGTGACACAGTGAGGTCGTCTGGGACCGTTTTTTAGCAGGCAGAGTATAACGATTGCTGCATACCAACCGTTCGATAGCTTCTACTCTTCGACCGGCCCCTTCGGTGAAAGGCTCAGATTAACGATGTGTCGTTCGCCGTAGTGGCGTGGTTCACTATTTCAACGAAAGATCGCAATCATGAAAAAGACTTTACCAACGCTTTTATTCGCTCTGACCAGCGCATGGATCAGTCCATGCGTATCCGCAGAGAAATTGATGCAAGGCTCCAAGCAGTCCGGTATCGCCTTGGCCGTGGACTGATTTTTTAATCGGATTATGCGACGCTGTTGATGATTCGACCTACTGTCTCGCCCATTGCATTGACAGCGGGTGCACGATTGACGGTTGGCGAGCGATTCGGGTCATCTCCGTCCCGGTCGTTATCCGGTCCGGGAGTGGGTTCACTGGCTTCCAGAGTGTCCTGGCGCACGGGTGGGGTTTGTGTCACTGAGTAGGCGAGTAGGTTCATTTGAGGTTTGATATCCATGAAATTCACCCTGATTGATCGATGGGATACCGCGCAACGGTAACTGTTTCGTTGTGGTTATTCTAAGGTCGGATACTTAAACGAACCTTAATCCCTGGGATGTATTCATCAGACTGAAAAGTGAAAGCCGGGTTTCCGGTTTGGCTGAATTGTTTTCATCGGTGGGGGATTACTATGTTTGCTAAATGTTTCTAACTGTATGATTTAACAGCGTAAGATTAGATTGGCACAGCGCTTGCTCCAGATCATCTGTTCTCAACTGCGAACAGTACGGGCCCCCCGGGTTGGCCCGTGTGACTGGAGACGATAGCAATGACCGAAACCTTTTACGACGTGATGCGGCGGCAGGGAATCACCCGCCGCAGTTTCCTCAAATTCTGCAGCCTGACGGCCTCAGCGCTGGGCCTCGGGCCAGCCTTCGTGCCGAAGATCGCGGAGGCGATGGAGACCAAGCCTCGCCTGCCGGTGCTCTGGTTGCACGGACTGGAGTGCACCTGCTGTTCGGAGTCCTTTATCCGCTCCGCCCATCCCCTGGCCAAGGATGTGGTGTTGTCGATGATCTCCCTGGACTATGACGACACCATCATGGCCGCCGCCGGACACCAGGCGGAGGCGATCGTCGATGAAACCATCGAAAAGTACGATGGCCAGTTCATTCTCGCCGTGGAAGGCAACCCGCCCCTCAATGAGGACGGGATGTTCTGCATCATCGGCGGCAAACCCTTTACCGAGCAGTTAAAAAAGGCGGCCGAACATTGCAAGGCAATCATCTCCTGGGGCTCCTGCGCTTCCTGGGGTTGTGTTCAGGCGGCCCGCCCCAACCCGACCCGGGCCACCCCGGTGCACAAGGTACCGGGTCTGGCGGACAAACCGATCATCAAGGTGCCGGGTTGTCCCCCCATCGCCGAGGTCATGACCGCAGTGATCACCTATATCCTCACCTTCGAACGCTTCCCGGAACTGGATCGTCAGGGGAGGCCAAAGATGTTCTACAGCCAGCGTATCCACGACAAGTGCTACCGCCGTCCCCATTTCGACGCGGGTCAGTATGTGGAGGCCTGGGACGACGAAGGGGCACGCAAGGGTTACTGCCTGTACAAGATGGGGTGCAAGGGGCCCACCACCTACAACGCCTGCTCGACCATCCGCTGGAACGGGGGGCTGTCATTCCCGATCCAGGCGGGCCATCCCTGCATCGGCTGTTCCGAAGACGGCTTCTGGGACAAGGGTTCTTTCTATCAACATGTAACCGATATCCATCAGTTCGGGGTCGAGGCCAATGCAGACAAAGTCGGCTTGGCCGCCGCAGGTACCGTGGGCGCGGCCATCGCCGCCCATGCCGCCGTCAGCGCCCTGAAACGGGCGCAACAGAAGGGGGGTGATGAATAATGGGTATCACGACAACGCCAAACGGTTTCAAACTCGACGACAGCGGTCAGCGGGTAGTGGTCGATCCGGTGACCCGGATCGAGGGCCACATGCGCTGCGAGGTCAATATCGACAGTGAGAACATCATCCGTAACGCGGTCTCCACCGGCACCATGTGGCGGGGCCTGGAGGTGATTCTCAAGGGACGTGACCCGCGTGATGCCTGGGCCTTCACACAGCGCATCTGTGGGGTGTGCACCGGTACCCACGCCCTGACCTCGGTACGCACCGTGGAGGATGCCCTGGGTATCCAGATACCGGAGAACGCCAACTCGATCCGCAATATCATGCAGCTGACCCTGCAGGCTCACGATCACCTGGTGCATTTTTATCACCTGCATGCCCTTGATTGGGTGAATCCGGTGAATGCCCTGAAGGCCGACCCAAAAGCGACCTCCGCACTGCAACAGTCGGTCTCGCCCAAACACCCCCACTCATCCCCGGGGTACTTTCGGGATGTACAGAATCGGCTGAAAAAGTTTGTCGAAAGCGGCCAGTTGGGCCCGTTTAAGAACGGCTACTGGAGCAACCCGGCCTATCTGCTGCCCCCCGAGGCGGACCTGATGGCGGTGACCCACTATCTGGAGGCGCTCGATTTCCAGAAGAACATCATGCGTATCCGCACCATTCTTGGCGGCAAGGATCCGCACCCCAACTGGATGGTGGGAGGTGTGCCCTGCGCCATCAACATGGATGATGATCTGTCTGCCGGCGCGCCGTTGAACATGGTTAATCTGAATCTGATCTCCTCGATCATCGACCAGACTCGAGAGTTCATCAAGAACGTCTACATTCCGGATATTCTCGCGGTGGGACAGTTTTACAAAGGCTGGCTCTATGGTGGCGGTCTGTCGGGGATGAACGTGCTGGCCTACGGTGATATTCCCGATCGGGCCAATGACTACTCGGCGGAAAATCTGATGATGCCTCGTGGGGCGATCATCAATGGCAACCTCAAAGAGGTGCATCCGGTCGACCTGCGTGATCCGGAGGAGATTCAGGAGTTTGTGCCTCACTCCTGGTACCAGTATCCGGACGAGGCCAAGGGATTGCATCCCTGGGACGGGGTCACCGAGCCAAACTATCAGCTCGGACCCAACGCCAAGGGCTCACGCACCAACATCCAACAGATCGACGAAAACGCCAAATACTCCTGGATCAAGGCACCCCGCTGGCGGGGACATGCCATGGAAGTGGGACCCTTGGCCCGCTATGTGGTCGGCTATGCGCAGGGCCATGAGGCGATTACAGAGCAGATCAATTTCGTGCTCAAGACCCTGGATATCCCGGTCAGTGCCCTGTTCTCGACCCTTGGCCGGACCGCGGCCCGGGCCCTGGAAGCGGACTGGGCAGCGGATCAGATGCGCTATTTCATGGATAAGCTGGTTGCCAATATCAAGGCCGGAGACAGCAGCACCGCGAACATCGAAAACTGGGATCCGGCCAGCTGGCCGAAGGAGGCCAAGGGTGTCGGTTTCACCGAGGCCCCCCGTGGTGCCCTGGCCCACTGGATTCGCATCAAGGACACCAAGATCGACAACTACCAGTGCGTGGTGCCCACGACCTGGAACGGTTCTCCCCGTGACAACCAGGGCAACATCGGCGCCTTCGAGGCCTCGCTGATGAACACCCAGGTGCAGCGAAAGGAAGAACCGGTGGAGATCCTGCGCACCCTGCACAGCTTCGATCCCTGTCTGGCCTGTTCGACCCATGTGATGAGTGAGGAGGGCGAAGAGCTGGCCCGGGTCACGGTACGCTGAATCTGAGAGGAAAGATCATGCAAAGCGAACTCAGACAATCATCAGTTTACGTCTACGAGGCCCCTGTGCGACTTTGGCACTGGGTCAATGCTCTGTCGATCACCCTGCTGGCCATCACCGGCTATCTGATCGCCAACCCTTTACCGAGTATGCCCGGCGAAGCCAGCGATCACTATCTCATGGGGACGATCCGTTTCATCCATTTCGTGGCGGCCTATGTGTTCACGGTGGGCTTTATCGGACGCATCTACTGGGCCATTGTCGGCAATGAGCATGCCGGTCAGCTGTTCAGTCTGCCCTTGTTCAAGAGCCGGACCTACTGGAAGGAGGTGCTGTATGAAATCCGCTGGTACGCCTTTCTGGAGCGCGAACCCAAAAAGTACATCGGACATAATCCCTTGGCCCATCTGGTGATGGTGACCATCATCACTGTGGGTGGTTTTTTCATGGTGCTGACCGGATTTGCCCTGTATGCCGAACAGACTGGTCTGGGCAGTTGGCAGGACAGCCTGTTCGGTTGGTTGATCCCCTTGGTCGGTCAGAGTCAGGATGTACGGCTCTGGCATCATTGGGGCATGTGGATCATCGTTGTTTTCGTCATGATCCATATCTATGCCGCAGTGCGTGAAGACATCATGTCACGGCAGAGCCTGATTAGCACCATGATCAGTGGCTGGCGGATGTTCAAGGATGATCGATAAATGTTCTGTTTGATCGGGTAGTCACAGGAGACCGCACAGGCCTCCTGTTGCCCGCTTGATCCCCTTCCTTTATATAGAGAGCGTTGCAAAGTATTTCGCAGCGCCTTTGATATTCCCGCGAATCCAAGGCTTACGTCCCCTATCCCCAAGGGACTGATCGATATTCGATAACCGCAAGGGCCACTCTCATCGCGCGTACCTCATCACAGTTTACCGTCACATGGAAAAAAGTTTGTGCAAATTGAGGTTGCATAATAGGGGGCATGTTGTTAGATTTTATCTCAAGCTAAATGGAAAGCTATGGAAATGCGCTTAGCTGTTATAGGGAATATACATGGAAAGACCATCGAATATATTACGCACGTCAATTATTGCCTTATTGTTGCTCGCACAGGCTTGCGGCGGAGGCTCTTCAAACGATACACCACCTCCCGACAACAATGGCGGGAATACTGAAGAAGACGTCCAGGACAGTGGTGGATATGCGGGAAATGAGGCGCAAGCTACGGTTAGCTCGGATAATTCCAAGGATCTGGGTATTGCCGCTACATCCGGCGCACAGCAAATCACCATACAGAATCAGCTGGTCTATCCGGGAGCCAGTGGTCAGCAAGCTACAAGCTTTGTAGCTAGACCGGAATACACACCTTCATCTACGCCCGAAATCACAGACGAACTCAACGACCAGGAAACAGCGGATCTGTGTCCGCATGGAGGTCGTGCTGAGTACTCATCGATCGAAGAAACGGCCGACTCATTTATCAGCGTCGAGGTCTTTACCGATTGTCAATATGGGGAAGGGCTGTTCCTGAAATCCTTCACAGGGAGCATCAGAGCGGTTGATCCTATAGATATCAATGACAGAGGTTTTTATCAAGTAGTGAACGGCACGATAACGGGAGTGGAAGGTATTCCCAGGCAAGTGTATACGACGGTTGATTGTAATGAAAGCTATTCGCACTTCTGTAAATTCTCCTACGATTTTAACGGCTATGACGATCGGATCTATCGCCTCGTGGACTTCAGCATAACCGACGAAGGTTCCGCGGTTTATACGGTCGCGGGCAGAATCTACGATCCTGTGCATGGCTACATAGACGTCACGACCGAAGTTCCCTTCACATTGGATTGTCCTGGTGAGCGTCCGGGCGTTGGACGCTTGAATTTCACTGGTGCAAACCAGACATCCGGTTCGATCGAATATATCAGTTGTAAAGAATATGTCATCTCGACCAGTGATGGTGTTTCGACCACCTATTCATGGTGAGTGGCGCAAGGTATTCAGGCTGAATGTGATCGTTGTTTTGGATGGTGGTTCCAGGTTTTCTGGTAGACCCCAATAGTTAGGGTAAAAGCCATAGAGGATCTTTTGGCGGATGTGATGAAAAGGGAATTGCTCATTCTGCTTATTTTAAGCAGTTTTATCAAAATTGCGCACTGCGAGACTGACTATTCTGGTGTTCACGATACGGAAGCTCGTTACTTGAAGCCAAACATGTCATTTCGAGCAGAATTAGTGGAATACAATTTACGGCATGCGCAGAAAATAAAACGATCGAATATTATCCTGAGTGATCAAGGGATGCGAGCAGAACTCGGGCATATTAATCGGGAAAATCTACTAATTATTTACATACAAAATTACGAAACAGGTCAGCAGTGGTTGGCTAGTCCGAAAAAATTGTGCTACAGCAAACTATCCACAGATAAGGCAGTTGGCGAGTCTGGTGGTAGTGATCGCGTCGTCACGCCTTCCATATTGGATAGAGTTCCCTGTCAAGGCGAACATGGACTGAAAAGAGCCGCAAGAATGGTGAAAGGAAAGGAGTTGAGCGTGTGGGAATGTACAAGTGAACAGGGACGGAAAACAATGCAGCACTACAGCGATCTGCTGGGTTTAGTGATAAGGCAGCAAAGCGATGGTGGAGAGGTGCGGGAATTGACGGATATTTCTCTGATGGGAATATCGGAGCGGGATTTTATGCCCTCGTCACTATGGCGCGAAGTGGCCCTGGATGAATTGCTGTTTAATACGCCACTCTTGCCGGAGTATATTGAATGATAGGAGCGAATAATCCGGAAAGTAAAAAAGAGTCGAATTAATAATTGGAATTAACGAAAGTCAACAAGGAGAGCATTGATATGTTTAGAAAAGCAGGAAATAAATTGAAATCATATGGCCAAGGGATGACGGAATATATCATCATCGTAGCGGTTATTGCTGTTGCCGCAATTGGCGCGTTTGGGTATTTCGGTCAAATAGTGGAAACACAAATTGCCGGATTGGGATCGGAGCTGGGAGGAGGTAGCGGTGCTGATGCACGAGGTGCGGCAACGGAAATGGGCGAACAGGTCAAGCAAAGCGCGGTAGAGCAGAATAGTATGGGCAACTATGACGATAACGATTCTGAAGCAGGATCTCTGGGTGGTGGTGGAGAATAAGCTCTATTTTTGCGTAAATTGCAGCCATTGATGACTGGAGGAATTTCCTTTTTTTCGCGATGTCTTAGTGTCATCAGGCCAATGATTTATGCACTGATTGGAGGCCGTTAATCACGTCCCCATTCGCGACCGTGAATGGGGAATAGTACCTTGGTATTGTGTCGCTGCAAAAAAGGAAGACTGGGGTTGAAAGGATCATGAGCAGGAAGATTCCAAACAGCAACTGTGTACAACAGAATGGGCAGGCACTCCCTTTAGGAATCGCCCTGCTAGCAGGTGCTCTGTTATTTACTCTTGTCCTATTTAATACAGGACAAACCGCTTCAGAAAAGACTCAGCTAGCAAACACCGCAGACGCTGCCGTATTCAGTGGGCTAGTGTGGCAGGCGCGCGCATTGAACTTTCAAGCCTATACGAATCGTGCCATGGTGGCGAATCAGGTTTCGATTGGTCAGATGGTAAGTTTTGCCTCATGGACGAAATATGCTTCGATACTCGTGCGAAATGTAGACTACGTTGGTGACTTTGTGTGGCTGATCAAGCCATTTACGCAAATAGCCAAACAAATCATGACGCAGGTGGATAATGTAGTGGTTAACATTACAGAAGCACTGATCCCTGTTGTTGATGAAGTGATCGGTGTGCTCAGTACAACACAACAGGCAGTTTTTTTGTCAAGTTTTGCCGCAACACCTCAGATCGTACAAAAAGTAATTCATAGAAGCGACGAACGGTATGAAAGTGACTCGGCGTATCTGGTAATTGGTTTGGGAGAGAATGCCCGGGCCTGGAACAACTTCGCGACCAGGTACGATACACGGGATTCCTTTCTCAGAAAGGCTGACCTGATCAACCGTTCAAAGGATGAATTTACAGCCTCTCGTGATATTGGACAAAGCCAGTTACTGCCGGGTGCGCCCGACAAGCTAGAATTATCGGGGATTTTGAGGGTTTGGATAAAAAAGGAAGGCAGAACCAATCTCATAGTCGATAATGGCGGAGATAGTTATGCGGATTCAGAAAATGGGAATCAAGATCAAGGATCTGATTCGGCAAATGGCGATCAAAACCAAAGATCTGGTTCAGAAAATTCAAGTGGCGATTCAAATGATGATGAGGAGTGGGAGTGGAAGGGTAAGGATACCTTGTCACTACATATAGAAGAAAAGAAATGGACCCGAAGGGGACCCAGGTGGTTTCATGAAGAGGTACCCATAGGGTGGGGATCTCGTTATGTAAACGGTGATTTCGAATGTGAAGAGGATGAGTCTGGTAGAGAGATTTGTCCAAAATATATGCAGGAAAATAGATGGGCTGAGTCTTTGGCTGATATTGAGCATGAAGAACTGGATGCGGAATACAACGGAATCCGAGCCTATTATGATCTGCGAGACCTTAGTGCAGAAAACAAAGATCCCAGGCTGGCGCTGCGTGTGCAGGTTGTATTGCCCCAAAGTGAAGTGAAAACCGCCTCGCATCTGGATGGTGTCGGTTCCAACTCAGTGCCAGCTGAACCGTCAAGGACGGGGATAGGTCAAGGTGTGTTTGGCACACAAGATCGAATGGCGAGTGATGGCATGGCAGCGATCGCCAGTGGCGAGGTCTATTTTCATCCACCGGATGATTATATTCCCGATAACCGGAACGGTCGGTATGAAATCGCAAATCTGTTCAATCCCTATTGGGAGGTTAGATTAACGAAAACCCCCGTGGATCGTCGTTTTATGGCATGGGGTTTACGGGATGAAGATCTTCTGGCCGACAGCGCGAGTGGCGTTTCCGAGGGTATCGATCGCTTCATGAGCGAAAGACAGAATGAAATTGAAACGCTTCGGCGGCAGAGGCAGGCCTTGGAAAGTCAGTTGTCGCAAACTCTGGATCAGACGCAGAGGCAGCTGATACAGACTCAGCTTGATGAACTCACAAACCGGATCGCTCAGGCGGAGGCGTTGGAATTTTCCACGGAACTGGCTGGCCTGGATTTGCGTGATGCGATGCAGCAAGGGTTGGAGAATATGGCTCAGGATCAAATCAATGAGTACGAGCAAGAGCTGGAGAACTATCTCGAACAAGAGAGTGACGCACTGGTTGAAGACTTCGAGCAGGAGATTGTGGGTGCCGTGACTGATCAGCTTGAGCAAGCGCTGGAGGAGGCCGTGGAAGAGGCGGCTGAAAGTGCCGTTACCTCTTTTCTTGGCGGCTAGAGATGACTTGCGATAGGTAATCTAAAAGGGAATTTACAAAATATGTCTGAACAGAAAGCACATTTAGCTAATCCGGATCTTCTGATACAGACCCATCCAGCTGAGTTAAATAATGAGCAGAATACCAATCCGATGTGGACAGGGTTCGGAACGAATGACGAGGGTGATCAAAACCTCTTGATTTCCCATGAAAGTGGTATGCAAGTGCGCACGGAAAACGAAAATCCAGGTGGCGTAGCGGGCGCTATGTCACAGGGCATTGTTACCATCGGACAAACCATGGCCCGGTTTACCGGGGGGGAGTGGGAGTTGGAAGAAGACGGGTTGATCACCGCGACCGTGGTCATAGACGCGGCAACCAATCCCTTTATGACATCCAGCGCCGACTGCGCGGGTCAGGAGTCCGATACGGCCGCGGCATGCATCACCCGGTCGAATACCATCCTGGTTGACGGTTGGGAAGTAGGCGACGCCGACCACGCTGAGCGGCGTACCCAATCACTCGTCCCCGCAGCAGGTTTGCAAGAGGTAGGAAGTGCCGCGGTCGAGGTTGTCG
>JARRNW010000024.1:15178-26770 GCA_037384565.1 Candidatus Thiodiazotropha sp. | reverse complement strand
CCTCTCAGGGTGGCCGCCAGCAGGGCACCCATGATGCCCAATGGCACCACCATGATTACGGAGAAAGGCACGGTCCAGCTCTCGTAAAGTGCGGCGAGGCAGAGAAACACCACCAGCAGAGAGAGCGCGTATAGAGCCGGCGCCTGGGCACCCGCCAGGCGTTCCTGGAATGACATACCGGTCCATTGGATACCGATCCCCTTGGGTAGTTTGGGCAACATCTCCGCGATACCCCGCCTGGCGTCACCGGTGCTGAAACCTGGAGCGGCCTGTCCCTGGATGTTCAATGCGGGTACTCCGGTGTAACGCTCCAGGCGGGGGGAGCCGTAGTCCCAGTAGGTCGAGGTGAAGGCGCTGAAGGGCACCATCTCTTCCTCACCGTTGCGCACATACCAGTACTGCAGGTCTCGAGGCAGCATCCGGTAGGGGGCGTCCGCCTGGACATAGACCTTTTTGACCCGACCCCGGTCGATGAAGTCGTTCACGTAGCTGGAGGCCCAGGCGATGCTCAGGGTCTTGTTCACCGCGTCCACGTCCAGACCCAGCGCCTTGACCTTTTCGTAATCGATGTCGATGCGAAAAATCGGTACGTCTTCCATGCCGTTGGGGCGAACCCGGGTAAAACGCTCATCCTTCGAGGTCATGCCGAGGAGCTGATTGCGCGCGCCCATCAGTGCATCATGGCCGATGTTGTTGCGATCCTGAAGTATCAGATCGAAGCCGGAGGCGGTGCCCAGTTCCGGAATCGGCGGCAGATTGATGGGGAAGATGATGGCGTCCTTGATCTGCGAGAGTCCACCAAAGGCCCGGCCGATCACCGCCTTGGCGGAGTGGGCCGGGTCCTTGCGCAGATCCCAGTCCTTGAGCCGAACAAAGGAAAGTCCCATGTTCTGGCCCTGGCCGGCAAAGCTGAAACCGGCCACGGTGAACAGTGAATCAACCTCTTCCTGGGCGAGAAAGTAGTCCTCGATCTGTTTCATGACTTCCACGGTGCGGGATTGTGTGGCACCGGTGGGCAGTTGCACGAAGACGAACAGAACCCCCTGGTCCTCTTCCGGAAGAAACGCGGTGGGCATGCGCATATAGAGGGTGGCCAGACCGATGATCACGGCCAGGTAGATGATCATCAGCCGGACCGGACGCTTGAGTATTCCGCCGACACCCTTGATGTAACCTCGATTGGCTCGGGTGAAGCTGCGGTTGAACCAGCCGAAGATACCCCCCATTTTGTCATGGTCCCCTTTATGCATCGGTTTCAGAAGGGTGGCACAGAGGGCCGGGGTGAGAATCAAGGCGACCAGAACCGACAGTACCATGGCGGAGACGATGGTCAGGGAGAACTGGCGGTAGATGGCGCCGGTTGAGCCGCCGAAGAAGGCCATGGGTACGAACACCGCAGAGAGGACCAGGGCGATGCCCACCAGGGCGCTGGTGATCTGTCCCATGGATTTCCGGGTGGCCTCCCGGGGTGGGAGTTCATCCTCTTCCATCACCCGTTCCACGTTCTCTACCACCACGATGGCGTCGTCCACCAGCAGGCCGATGGCGAGCACCAGACCGAACAGGGTGAGGGTGTTGATGCTGTAACCGAAGGCGGCCATCACTCCGAAGGTGCCCAGCAGGACGATCGGCACCGCGATGGTCGGGATCAGGGTGGCACGCAGCCGCCCGAGAAACAGGTAGATGACCAGAAAGACCAGCACCACGGCCTCCGCCAGGGTGGTGGCTACCTCCTTCATGGAGATGCGGATGAAGGGGGTGGTGTCGTAGGGATAGACCACCTCGAGCCCTTCGGGCATGAAGTCCCGCAGGCCGTCGATGGTGTCGCGCACCGCCTGGGCGGTATCCAGGGCGTTGGCGCCGCTGGCCAGCTGAATCGCCAGGCCGGTGGCTGGCATGCGGTTGTAGCGGCTGGTCACGCTGTAATTTTCGGCGCCGAGTTCCACCCGAGCCACATCCTTGAGCCGCACCTGGGAACCGTCGGGGTTGACCTTGAGCAGGATGTTCTCGAATTCATCCGCGTGCTCCAGACGGGTCTGGGAGATGATGGTGGCGTTCAGTTGCTGGAACTTCACCGAAGGGGATCCGCCCAGCTGTCCACTGGTCAACTGGTTATTTTGCGCCGAGATGGCCGAGGTTACATCCACCGGGGTCAGGCCAAAGGCTGTGAGCTTTTCCGGCTGCAGCCAGATGCGCATGGCGTATTGGGAACCAAACACCCGGATACTGCCGACCCCCTGGGTTCTGGACAGAGGGTCCTTGAGCTGGGTGATCGCGTAATCCGCCAGATCGGAGCGGGCCATACTTCCGTCGGTGGAGACCAGGCCCACCACCATCAGAAAGCCCCGGGTGCTCTTGGTGACGCTGACCCCCTGCTGCTGTACCGCCAGGGGCAACAAGGGCACAGCCCCGGAGAGCTTGTTCTGCACTTGAACCTGGGCGATGTCCGGGTCGGTTCCCGCGGTAAAGGTGAGGGTGATGGTGGCGGAGCCGGAACTGCTGCTCTGGGAGGAGATATACAGCAGGTTGTCCAGACCGGTCATGTTCTGTTCGATGATCTGGGTGACGCTGTCTTCCAGGGTCTTGGCGGAGGCGCCGGGATAGCGGGCGGTCACGCTGATGGTCGGCGGCGCGATGCTGGGATACTGCTGAACCGGCAATTGCATGATCGAGAGTGCACCTGCCAGCATGACCACCAGGGCAATTACCCAGGCGAAGATGGGCCGATCGATGAAGAAGTTGGCCATCCGGGTTACTCCTGAGCGGGTTTTGCCGACACGCTGGGATCGACGGGGTTAACTTGCGCGCCTTCTTGAATCTTCTGCAAGCCTTTCTCCACCACCCGGTCGCCTTCATGAAGACCCTCACGTACCAGCCATTTGTCATCAACGGCCTGAATCAGTTTGATCTCACGGTTTTCGATCTTGTTTTCAGGTCCTACAAGCATGGCGCTGGTTTTGCCGTTTGGTTTGATCGTAACACCCTGTTGCGGGACCAGGATGGCCTTTTCGAAGTGCTCGATGATCACGTCCGCGCGTACGAACATACCCGGCAGCAGCAATCGCTGTTCATTCTTGAACAGCGCCCGGACATTGATGGTGCCAGTGCCTTCATCCACATGGGTATCGGAGGACTGCAACTGGCCGGTCTCATCATGAGACGTACCGTCTTCCAGCTTCAGATGAACATCGTGGGTGATCGATTCGCCCTGGCGACGCATGCGCAAAAGGGCCGAAGCCGGCTGTTGGATATCCACGTAAACCGGCGAAAGCTGGCGTATGGTCGCCAGGGCTGTCTGCTGCTGTGCCGACACCAGGGCGCCTTCGGTGACGTTCGAACGGCTGATCAACCCGGAGATGGGTGCGGTGATGTGGGTGTAGGCCAGGTTGATCTGAGCACTCTGTACAGCGGCCCGGGCCACCTGGATCTGTGCCTTTGCCTGCTTCCACGAGGCTTCAGCGTCATCCGCATCCTGTTGGCTGATCGCCTTGGTGGCGCGCAGTTCGCGGTATCGTTCAGCCTTGAGCCGCACGCTCTCGGCGTTGGCTTCAGCGACCGCCAACTCACTCTTGGCGCGGTTGAGTTCCGCCTGGTAGACCGCGGGATCGATCTGGTAGAGCTGATCGCCGCTTTTGACTTCCGCGCCCTCCTCGAAATCGCGCTGGAGGATGATGCCATTGACCTGGGGACGTATCTCCGCAATGCGGTAAGCGGATACCCGACCCGCGTAGGTCTCCTTGAGATCGAAGGTTTCGAGTTTGATGGTCACGGTCTCAACCGAAGGCGGGGGGGTGTTTTGTGCGCCCTGGGATTGGGCGTCCCCGGATTTGTCGCAGCCGTTCAGCAGCAGGCTGGCGCTCATACCGGCCAGAGCGAATAGTATGTTACGAGAGACTGAACGGAATCGGGTCATGGAACACCTGGCGCAAAGCGTTTACATACACAAGTGTTTGTATAATAGTAATCAACACCGAAGCTTGTAAACTGTTTGTATCGATTGTTTTGGGATAGGCCCTTGCGACGCACGAAAGAAGAGGCCGAAATCACTCGGCAGAAGATCATTGAAGCCGGTCTACGACTGTTTTCCCGTCAGGGTGTGAGTGCCACCAGCCTGGTGGAAATCGCCAACTCCACCGGGGTCAGCCGGGGAGCGGTCTATTGGCATTTCAAGAACAAGTGGGAGCTTTTCGAGGCGATCCTGTCCCGTTATTCCGCGCGGATCGATGAACTGGCCGGAGCGGGTCAGCGGGAATCCGAATCCGATCCCCTGGGGCGGCTGTCGGAGTTGTTGCAGTTTCTCTTTGTCAATGTGGCGACTCAGGAGGACTTTCGCAATATCTTCAAGATCATCCTGCATGAGCGATTCCTGCGTCGGGAGCAGGAGGTTCCTGAGTGCATCCGGGAACTCATCGACAAGTCCCTGGAGGACAAAATCAGGACTCTGGACAATGCCAGGCGCAAAGGTCAATTGCCCGCCGACCTGGATGTTCAGGCCGGTGCCCGGGTGATTCACATGATGGTCGAGGGGTATGTGCAGAACTGGCTTATGAACCCCGGGGAGTATGATCTATCTGAGCAGTCCGGTCGCTTTGTCGACACAATCTTCTGCGTACTGAGACATAGCCTTAGGGTTTTGGAAAGAAACAATTAACCAAAATTACTTTTCTGAGTCCATCTGCGCAAATTTGCGGTGATTGGCGTATATTTGCGGTTCGATTTTCAAGCAGGACTCGCGGATGACCTTTACCTTCTATTGGCACGACTATGAGACCTGGGGCGCGGACCCACGCAGGGACCGGGCCTGTCAATTCGCCGGAATCCGCACGGACCGGGATTTCAACATCCTGGGGGAACCCCTGGTCATCTATAACCGACCCACCGATGACATGCTGCCCCAGCCGGAGGCCTGCATGATCACCGGCATCACCCCCGAAAAGGCGCTTAAGGAGGGAGTGATCGAAGCGGAGTTCATTCGCCGGATACACCAGGAACTGGCCCAGCCGGACACCTGCGGAGTTGGCTATAACAGCCTGCGTTTCGATGACGAGGTGACCCGAAATACCCTGTATCGCAACTTTTATGACCCCTACGCGAGGGAGTGGCGCAACGGCGGTTCGCGCTGGGACATCATCGATATGGTACGGCTGACCCATGCGCTGCGTCCGGAGGGCATCGAGTGGCCCCACAATGAGCAGGGCGTAACCAGCTTCCGCCTCGAAGCGCTGAGTGCAGCGAACGGGATCGAACACAGCGCTGCCCATGATGCCTTGTCCGATGTGTATGCCACGATCGGGCTGGCGCGCCTGATCAGGCAGCGACAGCCCAGACTGTATGATTATTTATTGAACAGTCGTGCCAAGCAGGTGGTTGCGGAACGACTCAATCTGCAACAGTGTGAGCCGGTGCTGCATGTATCCGCCATGTACCCCGCGGCCCGGGGCTGTATCGCCATGGTGATGCCCCTGATCCGGCATCCGCTCAATCCTAACGGTGTGATCGTCTATGACCTGGGGGAGGATCCGGAGGCCTTTTTCAGTCTGGATTTGGAGCAACTGCGAACACGGCTCTACACTCCCGTGGCGGAACTGCCCGAGGGCGTGGGACGGTTACCGATTAAAACGGTGCATATCAATAAATGTCCGGTCGTGGTTCCTCTCAATACACTCACTCCGGAGGCGGCGGAACGCTGGAGCATCGATGTGGAGCAGGGTAGGCGGTTTAGGGACCGGATCATGCAGCAAACCGCTTTTCTCAAGAACATCGAGGCGATTCATGGAAACCGTGAATTCGAACCTGTCTCGGATCCGGATCTGGCGATCTATGCGGGGGGATTCTTCTCCCGGGAAGACCGTCAGCGCATGGATCAGATACTCGGTTGCGCACCCGCAGAACTGACCGAATACCCCCAGGTATTCGACGATCCGCGTTTGCCGGAAATGCTGTTTCGCTACCGGGCCCGCAACTGGCCGGATACCCTGAGCGGAGCCGAACGGGAACACTGGGACGAGTATCGCCATGCAAGACTCACGGAGCGGGATGGCGGGGGCAGTATCACTCTGGACGAATACCTCCAGCGCCTGGATCAGCTGGAGGCGGATCCCGGGTTAAGCGAAGATCGGCGCGCTCTGATCCCCCAGCTGCTGGAGTGGGCGGAACGGGTTGCCTCAGTGTGAGCCCCATGGCGCCGCGAGTGCGGCGCCCTGAGACCTGAGTAACGATTCAGGCTTTCAATCCTTTATCCACTCCTGAAGCGCCTCGATGATCGCCTTGGCCTGATCCCGGCTCGAGATGTTGAATTTACTTTTCTGCATATATTCACCACTGCGTTTCTGGTAACGGCGGATGGTGTACTTGTCAGGACCGTACTGCTCCTTGCTCCTGTCCCAATCCTGGTAACGGAAGAGGATGGTGGTCCAGGCCCCTTTCGAAAGGATGACCTTGTCGAGTTCCTTGACGACGTCGACGCCGTCTTCTGTATAGGTAACGCTGAGCTCTTCGGGTGTGGATGCCATGTCGGTGTGAAAATCCTTGGTTTAGGTTGGAAAAAATCTCAGTAGGTCTCCTGCGCTCCAAACTGGCGCAGGAGCCTTTCGATGTTCGGTTTGTGCTGGGCGATCGCCAGGGCCAGGGGAGTGAACGACGCCTTGTTGCTGACATCTAACCGGGCGCCCCGGTTGATCAGATACTTCACCACCACCCGCTGATCATTGAGAATCGCGATATGCAGTGGAGTATTGCCATCTTCGTCCTGGCTGTCGAGGCTGGCTCCGCGTTTGAGCAGGAAATCGATCACGTCCCGGTCCGCGCTTCCCAGGCTGGCGGTGATGTTCAGGGCTTTGTCCGGTTCCAGCCTGGCGCCACTTTTCACCAGGAAATCGGCGATAATGGTATTGCGCGCGATCAGCGCCTTCAACAGCGGTGTATATCCCTGGCTATCCTGTGCCTCGAGATTCGCCTGGTGCCTGACCAGGATACGGCTCATCACCAGACTGTCCTTCTGCGCGGCGACGTGCAATGGCGTCAACCCCGCCGAGTCGGTCTGGTTGGGATCCGCCCCCCAGTAGAGATTGCGCTCAAGTTGATCCAGATCACCGATGCTGACGGCACGGGCCAGGGTGATGGTCGGTTCCGGGGGTTTGCTGCAGCCGTTCAGAAAGGCCAGACAGCAAACGAGTATGATGAGCAATCGGTTAAACATAGCCGGGATAGTAAAGCCTTACCGGTGAGGCCTGCAAGAAGCTGTTGTAACCCGGGAGCACTCCAGATTCTCGTGTTCAGGCCGATAGGATCATCGACGATGCATCGGTGTGTATCCGTCGCATCATCCGGGTGAACCCAGGGATGGGCAGGGTCTCGCGACCTGCTTGAGCAGTAATTTCGACCGCTGCCCTCAGTTTGTGCTCCCGCAGGATGCCCGTCGTCAATAAACCCAAGATTTTGTATGGATCGCGCGTATCTATGTCATTTGCCCATCTCGTGATCAAGGCCTGTTACAGCCTGGAAAGATCGGATCGTTACAAACGTGCTAAACAAAGGGTCTACGATCTTCTGGAAAATCCCCATGCGCCGGTTCGCCCCTATTTCGACATCACCCTGATCCTGCTGGTTCTGTTGAGCGTGTGGCTACTGATCTACGGGGTGCGACACAAGATGGGGGGCTGGATCAATCTGGTGGAGCTCATCGCCGTCAGTGTCTTTATCGTCGAGTATCTGCTGCGTTTCTGGATATTCAACAACAGTCACCAAGTGGTCATCGAACACTATGAAAAGGCGGAGTTCATCAACGAGCCGTTCCGGGTCTGGAGCGCCTTGTGGCAGGCGGTGATTCAGAAACTCCGTTACGTGGTCCAGCCCATGGCCATTGTCGACCTGCTGGCGATCATACCCAGCTATCGTCCCTTGCGTTTCCTGCGGATTTTTCTCCTGTTCCGCCTGTTCAAGCTGTTTCGATACGCACGTAGCATCAGCGAATTCGTCAAAGTGCTTTCGGAAAAACGCATCGAACTGCTGACCCTGTTCATCTTCATGGCGTTCATCACCTTCACCGCCGCCACCGCGCTCTTCTTCTTTGAAGCGGAGGAGCAGGGCAGGGATGTCAATGGCTTTTTCGACAGTATCTATTGGGCTCTGGTCACCATGTCCACCGTGGGGTATGGAGATATCACACCCCACACAACCGAAGGTCGGATCGTGGCACTGATGCTGATCGTGGCCGGTCTCGGGGTGATCTCCTTCTTTACCTCGATCATCGTTTCGGCCTTCGGTGAGAAAATCGATGAGATTCGGGAACATCGGATCCTCTCGGATGTGGAGCGCCGAAGCATCGATACCCTGATTTGCGGCTATGGCCGGGTGGGTCAGATGGTGGCGGACCGCCTGGCAATGGACAAGCGTACCTTCGTGGTGGTCGATCCCAGTATCGAATCGATCAAGCTCGCTAGCCAGCACGGTTACCTGGCGGTGAAGGGGCAGGGTGAGGATACGGAACTGCTCAGTCGTCTGGGCATCGGTTCGCGGATCCGCCGGCTGCTGTGTCTGACCGGTGACGACGTGGTGAATGTCTACATCACCCTGACCGCCCGTCAGCTCAACCCGGAGGTCGAAATCATCTCCCGGGCCAATCACCGGGAGAATGGGAGCAAACTGACCCGCGCCGGGGCCACCCATTGCGTAGCTCCGTATGAGGTGTTTGGCTTGATCGCGGCGGAGTACGCCGGTCAACCGGTGGCCTTTGAAGCGGTCTATGGACTGCTCGCGGGGCAATCCAATGAGGGTATCGAGGCGGTACGGCTCAGCTCGGATCATCCCATGGCGGGACACGCTTTGGGCGAGGTGAATTTCAGAGTCCGCAAACTGATTCTGTTCGGGGTGATCCGGCAAGGGCGGTGTGGTGGGGACGCCAAGGTTTCGAATTTTCCCTTGCAGAACGGCTGTTTTTACTTCAATCCCGGGGCGGACTTCATCCTTCAGGGCAATGACCTACTGGTGTTGTTCGGCCATAAATACAGCGTACTGCACCTGCGCGAAAGCCTGGATAAGGGGATCGTGTCATGAGTCACTATGAGACCCTGATTTTCGGCTGCGGAGCCCTCGGCCATCAGGTGGGGCTTCAGTTGACCGAGCGGGATATTGATGCCTATCTCTACAGCGACAACCTGGACGAAGTGGGTAAGATGGTTGCAAAAGGGTTGAATGCCGGTGTCCTGGACTATACCGATGATGACAAGTTACGCAGTGTGGGGATCGGCAGCTGGGTCAAGACCATCTTCTGCCTGTTCTCCGAGGAAGCGAAGAACCTTTTCCTGACCCTGTCCGTGCGTTCCCTCGATCCCGATCTAAAGATTATCTGCGTTTCGGAATCGACCGCCGCGAGCAAGCGTCTCAAGGCAGCGGGTGCGACCAAGGTCATCGATCCTTATGAGATCAGCGGGCATCGCGTGCACGAACTCATCGCCCGGCCCTATCTGGTGGAGATGCTCGAACACACCATGTACGGTAAGCAGATCGATATCGCCGAACTCGAAATTCCCGCGGACTCCGCTCTCACAGGGGTTCGCCTGGATGAGCTTGAACTGGGTCAGCGATACAATCTGATCGTACTTGGCGTTGTCGACCTTGAGTTAGGCAATCAGCTGATCTTCAGTAACAACGGGATCGAGCACCGTCTGGACCCGGGAGACATCCTCGTGGTGATCGGGTTGAAGGATGAGATCATCCGCTTGGAAAGGGATGTGGCGGAAAATCGTCTGGAACCCGAACCCGGTTCAAGCACTCTTTAGTATAGGACACTACACTAGGCCGGCATCAGTTTCAGCAGGTTCCCCATGGGTCGCGATATCTGGGACAGTTGCGCCGAAGCCGCGCGGGCCGGGCTTTCCGAGATCTGCTGAAGCAGATTGTCGAGTACGGAACGGGCTTGGGCGGAGGTTTCCAGGGAAACCCCATTGGCGCCACGGGTTTGCTCCATCTGGTAGAGCTGGCGGGCATTTTCGATGTCGGGTGTGTCGCTGCTCTCGTGGACGGCTTCAGTGTCCTGTGATCGAGCGGGGTTGTTGCCGTTGACCGCATCGGATCGACCGGAGTTGTGGGTTGTTCCGGTCCGATCTGTCGTGGTATTGACGGTTTTATTGCTGTTAACCGGATTGATCATGTGTTTGGTTCCTGTTCAGACGGAAATTTGACGCCTCGGTGGCGTTCATTGGCTTTGTTAACCTGTCTGCGAGAAATATGCCAATCCATTCAGATAAAGGTAGAAAATGTGTCTGTCTGCGTATCTTAAACGCCTCAAGCCCCGGTATCGCGCGCAGGGAAAGTCCCATCCTGTTTCCGGCCGCACCGGTTCCGAAGGTTTCATTCTCAGAACGGCCTGGGTAGGGTTTCTCCTCTGGTGCGGCACACCAATGGCAATGGCATCATTGCCGGTACTGGGTGAGAATCTGGAATATACGCTCAAGTTTCGTGGCTGGATTACCGGTTTTGTGGAGCTGGACATCGCCAAACTCAATCTCCAGGTCGAGGGGCGGATGGAAGAGATCACCGAGCGGCCTGCCTACGTGACGCGCATGTTTCTCACCACCGAGCCCTACGCCAAGGCGGAACTGCTCTACCCGGTGCGTCTGAGCTATCGTAGCTGGCTGGATGCCGGGGGGCTTTATCCGGTGATTGCGGTGAAATCCCTGCGTCATGACGAGGACCGGGAGGAGCTGTTCTGGTTCGATCGGGAGACAGACTATGCCCGTCACTACCAGAACGATGAAAAGCCGGGGACAGAACCCATTACACCACCCATGAAACTTCGATCGGTGACCGAGTTGAGCCCAGTTCTGTGGGAAGAACTGGTTGAGAACCGCAGTGTAAAAATGAACGGTGCGGACGCGCTGGACTACATGGGAATCTATCACCGCCTGCGTAAAATGCCATTCAGAGACGGGGAGAGTGTTGATTTTGTGGCCTTCAACGGTAAGGAGATCGAGCACTTTCGTGTCGACATGCAAAGTGATCATCTGCAAAGGGCTGGTTGGGATCGCTCCGCCTACCGGTTGACCATCCGTGAGGTAGACCCTGAAAATGGCGACCTCGGGGATGATATACAGCTCTGGATAAGCGACGACGACCAACGCCTGCTGTTGCGTTTCTATGCGGAGCGTACCTTCGGCGCCATGGAGGGTATTCTCGAAACCGGCCGGCCGCAGTTGGCGACGACTCAGGAACCCCTCTCGGAAGCGACCCGCAACAGCATGGAAACCTACCTGGATTTCTAATCCTCAGCAATCTTGAACTGCGCCTTGCCCTTTGGCTTTGCCGATTCTTCGGGCATGAGATCCAAATGGTCGATATTCGGTATCTCCGCAGTCTCCACCGGTTTCACGACATCCTCCAGACTACCTGTATTTGCCGGGTTGAGACTGAGATCGTCGGTGTTGATATCAGGTGTCGGCTGGGGTTGCGAGGCGATCAGAGTGACCCCCGGGGCATCGAGATCCAGTTCGGAGGTATCGATGCTTAGTGGTTCCGGGGCCGGTGTGTCATCCAGCTGGGTCCCGGGCTGGTTGAGATCCAGGTCGCTGATGTCCGGCAGGGGTTGGGGTGAGA
>JARRNW010000024.1:0-15158 GCA_037384565.1 Candidatus Thiodiazotropha sp. | reverse complement strand
GGTGTGGTGGGTTGGGGCGTGGGACGGGGTGCCTCTCGGGTTGCGCCCGGAGGGGTCGGTTTGGGTTGGGGCGGCGGGTCACCCGCGGGTACGATGTCAACCAGGGCGCCCGCGTCACGGAACGCGACCCGGAATTTGATCGCACGGTCCATATCGACACCATGCTTGATGGCCACTGGCTTGCCTCGAAATAGCCGCTCCAGGCGTTCACCTTCGAGTTTGAACATGGCCCCCAGTTTGCGTTTGACCTGATCCGGATCGCCCTCTTTCAGCAGGGCGCCTGAAAAGTAGACATCGAAGGTTTCACTCACAGGCCCGTCTCCTTAGGGTTGGTGATAATCCCATTGCCCGAGACATCTCAGGCATTGCCTTTGTCTTTCATGCCGATCCCGTGTTCCGCCGCGAAATCGAGCATCCGCTGGATGGGGATGACCGCCCGTTCCCGGATCGCGGGGTCGATTTCGATCCGGTTCTGCCCGCTATCCAGTACCTGTTCCAGATTCTGCAGGGCATTCATGCCCATCCAGGGACAATGGGCGCAACTGACACAGGTGGCGCCTTCCCCCGCGGTGGGGGCTTCGATCAGATGTTTGTCGGGTGCCATCTGTTGCATCTTATAGAAGATTCCACCGTCGGTTGCGACGATGAATTCACGATTTTCCATTTCAGCCACCGCCTTGATGAGTGCGGTTGTGGAACCGATCACATCCGCCTGCTGGATGACGTTATCCGGTGATTCCGGGTGTACCAGCACCGCGGCGTCGGGATGTAGACGGCGGATTCTTTCCAGGGCTACCGCCTTGAATTCTTCATGGACCACGCAGGAACCCGGCCACATCAGCATCTCCGCACCGGTCAACCGCTGTACGTAGTGGCCCAGGTGACGGTCCGGACCCCAAAGGATCTTTTTACCCTGGCTGGCCAGATGCTGCACGATAGGCAGGGCGATCCCGGAGGTGACCACCCAGTCAGAGCGTGCCTTGACCTCGGCGCTGGTATTTGCGTAGACCACCACAGTGTGGTCCGGGTGGGCGTCGCAGAAGGCAGTGAACTGATCGGCCGGACAACCCTCATCGAGTGAGCAGGTGGCGCCCAGGTCGGGCATGATGACCTGCTTTTCGGGATTCAGGATCTTCGCGGTCTCACCCATGAAACGGACACCACAGACCACCAGGGTACTGGCGTCCTGGGCGGCTCCGAAACGGGCCATTTCCAGGGAATCCGCCACGCAACCCCCGCTCTCCTCGGCCAGGGCCTGCAGATCCGCGTCCGTGTAGTAGTGGGCTACCAGCACTGCGTCACGCTGTTTCAGTTTATCCATGATGCGTGCTTTTAGCGCCTGCTTTTGTGAATCCGACAGGCTCGGCCAGTGGGGGTGTTCCGGGACCTGGATTACGGGCAGTTTCAAGGATTCAGGATTCATAGGTCTCTCTTTAACAATACATCTGAAGCTGTGGCTTCAGGAAAGGATCTCAACCCGTGAGGGATTGATACTCCGGTAGGTTTTTGCAGGTCTGTGGTTGCCTTGTCGAAGGGTCTTGCCGGTTTCGCAAATGATATTCCGGGCCAGTATGGCCTTGCGGAAATTGCGCTTGTCCAGGGATTCATCCAGCAGAATTTCATAGACCGTCTGCAATTGGCTGAGGGTGAAACTCTGTGGCAGAATCTGTAGCGCAATGTTGGTGTAACTGAGTTTCGCCACCAGTCGTTGCCTGGCCAGACGGAGGATTCGCTCATGATCGAAGGCCAGCTCAGGTAGCGCCGTGATCGGAAACCAGGCGGTTTGCGCCGCGTCGCTGGAGGCCCTGGGTTTGAGATGATCCGACGGGGTGAGGGCGAAGTAGGTGACACTGATGACTCTTTCCCGGGGATCCCGTTTGGGTTCCCCAAAGGTGCCGAGTTGTTCGAGATAGATCCCCTCGATTCCGGTCTCCTCCCGAAGTTCCCGTTTCGCGCAGGTCTCCAGATCCTCATGCATTTCGAGAAACCCGCCGGGCAGGGCCCACATACCTTGAAAGGGCGGGTTTTTTCTCTCGATCAGCAGTACGCTAAGGGTATTTTCCCGTATCGTGAACACCACCACGTCTGTGGTAACCGCCGGATGAGGATAGGCATAGCAGTGTTCGAGGAGACGATTCATAGGCTTTGAGACCGGTCTTGCGGTCAGGTTGATTTCTGTTAGTGTATCAGATACACGAAATAATGACGAAGCCCAGCGATCTTGAAGGGGTACCGCTTCCATCAAGTTTGAGGATAAGCTGGGTGATCTGTTGAAATATCGAGCGGTGTATTTTAAAACTGGTTGAAATGTCCGGGAAATACGGGACGGAGTGCATATACTTGTGTTGTGCCTTAGTATTACCTGAATCCGTGGGTTCAGATATTAATCAAGTGTGGAGAATCCCCCGGCTTTGCCGCTCTAATCAGAACAAAGTTATAAAGCTGGTTGACAAATAGCCGATATCAGGTTGGGTAGGCAAGTCGTTTCGCCAATTACAGGCCCTTTATAATATGCATCTTGCGCATCAAGCGAAGCAGCAGATTCTTGCGATTCAGTATCTGCCGCCACTTTCAGTGACAGCCACCCGGTTGTTGGCTCTGTTCGGTAACGAGGATCTCTCCCTCAAGGACCTGTCTGCGACAATCAATCAGGATCCCGGGCTTTCAGCCAAAGTACTGGGGCTCGCGAACTCTGCCTACTTCGGTCAATCCCAACCGGTACTTTCGGTGGAAGATGCGATCATTCGGGTGCTCGGCCTGAACATGGTCAAGAGCCTGGCATTCAGCATTTCGGTCAGTGGGGTGTTCGATACGACGCGTTGTCCCGGATTTGACTTGAGGACCTACTGGTTTGATTCCCTCACCCTGGCCGTACTTTCACGTCAAGTCGGCGTGGCCATGGCGATCGATCGCAGACCCAACCTTGACGCGGTCTATCTCGCTGGACTGTTGTCAAATATCGGTATTCTGGTACTTGCGCACAGCTTTCCCGAGGCCTTTGCCGAGGTTCTGAGCAAGCGCAATCAGAGCAACAAACCGCCGGATATTCTGCAGACGGAGTGTATCGGCCTGGATCAGAACACTGCCGGTGCGCTGCTGGCCGATCGTTGGCACCTGCCGAAGATCATTATCGAGGTGATCGAACGGGTGGGTAAATCATCGGACGAGAGGCTCGAAGATGCGCCCGTGGTAGTCTGGATAGTCGATCAGGTGGCCCATTGGTTGAGGGACGATTGGGAGCAGCCGGAGGTGGAGCAGGTGCGTTTGCAGACACTCTCTCGGGGGAGCGGCCTGTCCGTGGAGAATCTGCTGCTGATCAAAAAGGGATTCCTTCTGAAAGAGGAGGAGATTAAGGGTATCGCCGGTTTACTGGCCAATTGATTGCGGGGTTTGATGAATATTTCGTTCACACAGTCGTCTCTGGATCTGCGGGAACGGTTTTTCAGCCTGCTCGATTCCTTGTCAGCGCTGCGAGCCCTTGCGCAAATCGACCTGGAAGCGGTGGATGAACAACATTTGATCGATCGGGCGTTGAACGAGCTGGTACGCTACCAGAGTCTGGATCAGTGTTCCGTATTCCGCCTCGAGGGGGATCTGCTTCGCTGTACCTCAGGCTTGGGAATGATCGATTCGCAGGCCCAGCTCAAAGGTATTTCGTCCGGACGGGATTTGCGTACAGGTATGTGTTTCAAACCCGGAGAGGGCATCGTGGGCATTGCCTACGCCACCGGCCAGTTGCAGTACTGCCGGGACTGTTCCCAGAGCCAGGATTTTGTAGTCCCAGCCACTTCCGGGGGAGATATCCCTGGAAGTCTGGTGTGCGCACCCATCAAGATGGGCAATCAGGTTCTGGGTGTGCTCAATGCCTCACATCCCATGCCTGAATATTTCGAACCCTGGCAGCAGCATACCCTGAGCCTGTTCAGCAGTTGTCTCGGTCAGATTCTGTATAACCATCGGATGCTTCACGACCTGGAGGCGATGATCGATCAACGCACCCGGGAACTTGAACAGGCACTTAACGAGGCCAACACACTACGCGAACGATACGAGCGCCTCTCCATCATCGATGAACTGACCGGATTAAACAATCGGCGCTATTTTTTTCGCGAAGCGGCGGCCGTGGTATCCCGTGCGCTTCGTTATCGAAAGCCTTGTAGCCTGGTGCTCATCGACGTGGATCATTTCAAATGTGTCAATGATCGATGGGGGCATCAAAAGGGCGACCAGGTGCTGATCGCACTGGCGCAGCTGTTACACGATGAGGTGCGCGGTGGAGATCTGCTGGCCCGATTGGGTGGTGAAGAGTTCGTGATCATGCTGCCGGAAACCGGGCTTGAGGGTGCCGATCTGACGGCACAACGCATTCAGGAACGACTGCACAGAGTGGGGAATACCCCCCGCCTGTTAGGCTTGGATCTCACGTTGAGTATCGGAATCACCACCCTGGATGAGGATGTGGATCCGGGGATCGCCCCGAATACCTTGGTGGATACCCTGTACGCACAGGCTGACAAGGCCATGTACGATGCCAAGGAGCAGGGGCGCAATCAACGGATGATCCATCAGAATTGACCGAAGATTACCCCGCCGCTGGTATCGATATGGGTGTCGATTCCGGCCATGAAGAGGATCCAGAGCGCGCCTTTGTCAGTTCCCCCGTCATCGTCTCCGCAGGCACCGACGGCCAGGTCACTTCGGCCGTCCTCATCCAGATCTCCCACATTGGCCAGGGCGCAGCCGAAACGGTCCCCATCCGCCAATGAGCCATCGAATTTTCCCTTGGAGTCGGAAATCCTCGAGGCGGAGATGGTCATCGCGTCCTGTTCGAGAAACAGTATCCACACCGCGCCCCGGTCCGTACCCCCGTCATCCATGCCTTCCGCGCCCACCGCCAGTTCATCGATACCGTCATCGTTCAAGTCACCCAGGTTCGCCAGGGCGTTACCGAATCCGGAGCTGTCCGGTAAGTCGCCCTCGAAATCTCCCCGGGTTTGCGAGATTCTTCTCATCCCGGAAACCGTACCATCCTGGTTGAGAAACAGGATCCACACAGCCCCCCGGTTGGTGCCACCATCATCGTCCCCGGGGTTGCCCACCGCAAGGTCGATCTGGCCGTCACCGTTAACATCGCCAATGGTGCTCAGGGCACTGCCAAAATGGTCGTTGTCCTGGGGTTTCCGATCGAGTGAACCTTCACTGGACGAGATCTTCTGACTCGCCTTGACTGTACCGTCGCTATTCATGAACAAGATCCATACAGCGCCACGGTCGGTACCACCATCATCGTCCCAGGGGGCACTTACCGCCAGATCATCCACCCCGTCACGATCCAGATCACCCAGGTTGGCGATTGCCGCGCCAAAGCCGTCCCCCGCATCCAGGTTGCCCGAGAAATCCCCTGCCTCATCTGAGATTTTCTGGTAGCTCCTTACCTTCCCATCATCCTTCAGAAACAGCACCCACAAAGCACCGTGACCGTCACCGCCATCGTCATCCCCGGGAGCGCCGACCACCAGGTCCCGAAAACCGTCCCCGTTGAGGTCGCCCAGGGGGGCGATCGCCTGGCCGAAACCGTCACCGTCATCCAGACTGCCTTCAAATTCACCCTTGTCGGAAGAGATCTTCTGATGCACATCGACCTTGCCGTCCGAATCCATGAACAGCACCCAGGCGGCGCCCCGGTCCGTTCCGCCGTCGTCGTCCCCGGGTGCGCCCACCGCCAGATCGTCGACCCCGTCAGTCTCCAGGTCGCCGATTCGGGCGATGGCCTGACCAAACTGATCGTTGTCGTTCAGGTCCCCATCGAAATGTCCCTTTTCAGCCGATATCTTCTGCTCAGTCGCGACGTCGGTGGTATAGGTCTCCTTGCATCCGGCGAGCACCAATAGTGCCGCTACAAGCAGAGGTACGATCCGTGTATACATGGGTTGCTGGCATCTCATGGCATAGTTTTCCTCACAATGACTGGGCCTGCAGGGCATCCGCTGCCTCGGTTCCCGATTCGCTGGAGGCGGCGGTTTCGGGTTGCAGCAGTTTTTCGCTGCCGGATGGATTGGTGAACTGATCATTCAGGGTCTGGATGTAGAGATCCGTGGACTGTAATACCCCTCTCAGCTGCTTGCGGGATTTGCGGCTCCATCCCGCCGGGTTCTTGCGGAAGATCGAACGCCAGGGCCGGGTACTGCGCAGGAATGCGCTGACCGGGCTGGCCTTGATACCCAGCTCCTTCGCCTTTTTACGCAGACCGGAAAGTAGACTGCGCGCGGCCAGGGTCCGGACTCCGAAGTGTATCGCTCCCAATGCCAGTACCAGTAATACGGCCAGGATCGGCGCGATCAAAGGACTGGCTTCGGGGCCGAGCCAGGTTGGGGCAAAGTGGAAGCCCTGCCAGTAACCGGCACTGATCGAATACGCCAGCAGTGCCAGTAGCAGGCCACCCATTACTACCGCATCCCCGATCAGGACCCGTTTTTTCCAATGCGCCAAGGCGGAGGCGACCATGGGGACGCAGCGCTCCTCGATATCCCGGGCAGTCTTCTCCAGGGCGCCGACAATCCGATAGGCCCGTTCGATCTCGACTTCCTCCATGCGACTGTGGATCTCTCCGAGGTCCGCATCGCGCTTGGTTTCGTAACGGTTGCGCAGGGCTTCGTCCTCGATCGGTATCGCCGCATCCGGGCTGTAGATCGAGAAAAAACGCCCCGCGGTCAGGCCCCGCTCGCCAAGTGCGCGCTGCCAGGCGGCGATGACATCTTCCGGATTGTTCTCATTTGCGGTGGTATCGATCTGATTGAGGATGTAGAGAAATTTGCCTGTATCACTGCGATTTATGGTCCGTTCGATCAGATGGCTGAGGGTGTCCTGCATCGCCCCGGGCTCTGGATGCCGGGCGTCGAAAAACACCAGTACCAGATCTGATAGATCGATGATGTGGTCGGTGATCCTGAGGGTGGAGGTGCGCTGCGCATCCGCATCGAATCCGGGGGAGTCGATGAGAATCTTGCCCCGCAGTTTCTGGCTGGGGCAGGTCTTGAGCTGCAGATAGGCGTCGATTCGGGCGCCTTCGCCCTTGGCCACCTTTTCGATCTCGTTGGACATCTGATAGAAGGGAAAACGGGGATCGGAATCCAGAGCAACACCCGGAAGGGCATGGGCGGTGGCCTCTTTGCTGTAACAGAGGACCGTGAATTTGTCGTCCACCGCCTGGTTCCCGGAGCGCTGGATCTTGCCGCCGATGTAGTGATTGATAAAGGTGGATTTGCCCGCTGAGAAGGTACCCAATATGGAGATCAGCGGCCACCAGGGAATCTGCGTGGCAAAGGAGTTGTCACCCGTCAACAGTCCCATGCGAAAGGCCACGGCGTCAAGGACACGGAAGCTCTGGACCGTACTCAGGAGAATCGGGTTTTCCTGTTCCAGGTGGGTTTCGAGGTGTTGCAGACGCGATTCGATGACCTGTCCGGCTGGATGCATGATTGGCTTGCTCCTTATTGTCGTAGGGTTGGTCCGGGTAGAATTTTACCCCGGTCTGTAAACATCAATTCGAGAAGGCGTGGGATCCCATCCCTGCCCAATGCAACGCCATCTTGGCGTTGTGATTGTTACCGATTGTTGTGTCCAGGTGGGTTAATCTTAATGGTTGGTTAGAATGGTTGCATGCTTTTTTGTTTCTTCGAATTTGCTTCTGCATGAGGAATTAAAGGTTTCGAATGTTAGTGGATTCTAAAAAAGTTTAATTGAATATTCGGATAAAATAATGTTCGAATATTGCCCGGAATCTATTCGTATCTCTTTGATTGGAAATAGTAATTAACTATCCGCTAAATTACTTAACTAGCTGATTTTATGGGCTTTCTTACTAAATTCCTTGGTTGCAATACAGGGGGGGTTTATGGATACTGAGACGCTCTCATTCAAGCTTAGATTTCATCTGTAACCCAAAAGAAAAACTACAGAGATTTAGAACAAAGGAGATCGAGATGGCAGAGTTGTTTTCCGAAACATGGATGAATGATTTCGTGTCCCACTGGAATGCGGAGCCGGAGTTGTCCGACGCACTGGCCAGCATTGGTTTCAACAGCGTGATCGGCTATGGTTTCGATGGTGACCCTGATCCGAAGGGCGTATTGACCGTTGAAAACGGTAAGGCAACCAAAGGTGAGGCCTACAGTGGCCAGACCATGAACTGGGATATCCGGGCCTCCGAGGATCAATGGCGGAAGTGGATGTCCAAGCCACCGGGCATGATGGGTCTGGGTATGGCTTTCACCTCTCGCAAGATGAAGTTCGCCGTGGGTGACTATTCCGCGATGATCAAGGATCCACGCATGGCAGGGCCTTTCATTAAGAGTTTCTCCGTGATGGGGCGGGTCTGATCCGCCGAATTGCGGCGTGACTCTTCATCGAATTTCTAACTGGGCAGTAATAAACGATGGGATTTAGATTCAAGGCGATGGTTTTGAGCGCCTGTTTGACCTGTAGCATGACGACTGGCGGGTTACAGGCGGCTCAGCCAAATGCGGCCGGCAGCGCCTACTACGTGGTTCAACAGAGACAAGGTGTTCCGAATGTCTCCCTGGGAGGTACGGTCGTTCCCTATAAAGAGGTGACGCTTGCAGCTCAACTGCCCGGACGGGTCAACTATCTGGCCGGTATCGAGGGGGATCGGTTCAAGGAACAGGATCTGCTGGTGGAACTGAATGCCAACGAACTGATGGCCAAGCGTCAGGCCGCTTTGGCGCAACTGGCCAATGCCGATGCACAGCTGCGTAATGCGGGGGTTCAGTATAACCGGGAGCTGTGGTCGCCCAAATCCAAGTCTTCCATGGGTGGGATGGGTGTCCCGAATCTGTTTGATCAGATGTTTACCCGTCCTTTTGAGGACTCCTTCGGTGACCGGGATCAGAATGCCGAGCGTACCGCGGATATCTACTCCTCACGCACCAATATCCAGCAGGCGCAAAACACCATCCTGCGGGTTCAGGCGGAGATCCAGGCGATCGATGCCAAACTGCGGGATACCAAGAGTCTGGCCCCGTTCGACGGGGTGATCATGAAAAAGTTCGTCGAGGTGGGGGATACCGTACAACCGGGGCAGCCCCTGCTGAAGTATGCGGACGTGGAATACCTGCAGATCGTAGTCGACGTGCCGGGGCGGCTGCGTCCTGGTTTGAACGAGGGCATGATGCTGCGCGCCGAACTCGATGTGGGTGACCGGGAGGTTCCGGTGCGCGTGGCGCAGATCTTCCCCATGGCGGATGCCCAGCGGCATACCGTGACCATCAAGTTCGATCTGCCCCAGGGCGTGTCGGCCCCCGGTATGTACGCAAAGGTGCTGGTGCCAGACTTCAATGCGCCGGCCCGGGCCAGTCCGGTGATTCCCAACACAGCGATCCGCTACAACGGGAGTCTTCCCGGTGTCTACGTTGAAGGTGAGAACGGTCGTCCCACCCTCAGACTGATTCGCCTGGGTGAAAAACTATCCGGTGGCTACAGTACGGTGTTGTCCGGTCTGCAGGCCGGGGAGCGAGTACTGCGTAATCCGCCTCCTGATGTCACTTCGGGATGGTCCACGCCGCAACGTTAATGTAGAGGAGGCGCCGGCAAACCTGGCGCCAGAACAACTCGTGCGGTGTGATATGGAACACCTTGCACGACACCTGTATTCCGGGCAGCCGTATCGCCTGAAGTCATGCTGAATTCACGAGGTACCAAGCCGGCCTGACGGCATTGCAACGGAATCAACTATGAGTCAGAACAACGACCAACACACCCAGTCCAATACCCACGGAACCGATCAGGCGGTGCATTTGGGTATTGCCGGTAAAACAGCTAAGTTCTTCATCCAGTCGCCCCTGTCACCGCTTCTGTTCATGGCCATGATGCTGATGGGCCTGCTGGGATTGGTGATCACCCCCCGGCAGGAAGATCCGCAGATCTCCGTACCCATGGTGGATATCTTCGTTCAGTATCCGGGGGCGGCGGCGGATCAGGTCGCGACTTTGGCGATCGAGCCCCTGGAGCGCATCATGTCGGAGATTCCCGGCATGAAACACGTCTATTCTGCCTCCCAGCGGGGCGGTGGCGTGGTGACCGTAGAGTTCCAGGTGGGCGAGGAGATGGGGCCCTCGCTGGTCAAGGTCAACGACAAGATCGATTCCAATATGGACATGATACCCCCCGGTGTCATGCCCCCTCTGGTGAAGGCCAAGGGTATCGACGACGTGCCGGTGGTTACTCTGACCCTTTGGTCGAAGGACCTGGACCGGAACGGGGTCCCGGATGTGGACGATGGCCAGTTGCGCATGCTCGGGCATGATGTGCTCCAGGCCCTCAAGGAGCTGCCCGATACCGGTAACGGTTTCGTGGTCGGTGGCCGGCGCGAGCAGGTCACCATTGAACTGATGCCGGAGCGGCTGGCCGGCTATGGCATCAGTCTGGATCAGGTGGCCAGCCGGATTCAGAACTCCAACAGCGAGCAGCGGGCGGGCAACGTGGAAGCGGGCAGCCTGCAGTTCAACGTCACTACCGGTTCGTTCCTCAAATCCGTGGATGATATCAACCGGCTGGTGGTGGGTACCCACAACGACGTGCCGGTCTATATGCACGAAATCGCCCGGGTCAAACAGGGTCCGGAAGATGCCAAACAATTGGTGGGCTACTACACCGGTGCTGCCAGTGACCTGGATATCAAAGCGGACGGGGTTCCCGCCGTGACCCTGGCGATTGCCAAGAAAGAGGGCTCCAACGGGGTCACCGTGGCGAATGCCATCAAAGAGCGGGTGGATCAGATCAAGGGCACCCTGATCCCGGACAACGTGGAGGTGAGTGTCACCCGTGACTATGGCAAGACCGCGGATGACAAGGTCAAGGAGCTGATCTTCAAACTCTTTGTCGCCACCGGTTTCGTGTTTCTGCTGGTGTTGTTTGCCTTCCGTGCGCTGCGTCCCGCCATCGTGGTGGTGCTGGTGATTCCGGTGGTCCTGCTGATGACCATCTTCAGTGCCTGGGTGATGGGCTATACCATCGACCGGGTGAGTCTGTTCGCCCTGATCTTTTCCATCGGTATCCTGGTGGATGACGCCATCGTGGTGGTGGAGAATATCTACCGGCGCTGGCTGGAGGAGGGACATACCCAGGTGTCCACCGCCGTGGATGCGGTGCGCGAAGTGGGCAATCCCACTATTCTTGCTACCCTTACCGTGATTGCTGCGCTGCTGCCCATGGGGTTTGTCTCTGGCATGATGGGGCCCTACATGGAACCGATCCCGGCCCTGGGTTCGATGGCGATGATCATCTCCCTGTTCGCGGCGTTCGTGTTCACCCCCTATCTGACCGTGACCCACTGGCTCAAGCCGAGCATGCGCTATCTCGAAGTGGCGGGGGAACGGGAACACAAGGAGGCGCAATGGCTGGAGCGCCAGTTCAAGCGCATGCTGCTTCCTCTGATCGAGTCCCGGCGCAAGGCGCGCCTTTTCAAACTGATACTCTGGGGCAGCTTTTTGCTGACCTGCACCTTCTTCTATTTCAAGTGGGTGGCGGTAAAGATGCTGCCCCTGGACAACAAACCGGAATTTTCCGTGGTGATCGACATGCCGGAAGGCACGGCCCTGCCGGTGACCGCGAATCTGGCGCATCGCATGGCCGAGAAGGTGCGGGTGTTGCCCGAGGTGACCGCGGTTCAGGTCTATGCCGGTACCGCCCGGCCGTTCGACTTCAACGGCATGGTGCGTCACTACTACCTGCGCAGCGACCCCTGGCAGGCCGAGGTCCAGGTTCAGCTGCTGGACAAAACGGAGCGCAAGCGCACCAGCCATCAGATTGCTGTTCAGACCCGTGAGATGCTTGCCAAAATGGCCCAGGAGAGTGACGCGAAGATTTCCGTGGTGGAAATGCCGCCGGGACCTCCGGTGCTCAAGTCGGTGGTTGCGGAGGTTCACGGACCCTCGGCGGATGTGAGACGTCAGGTGGCCAAGGAGCTGACCGGGGTTTTCAAACAGGCCGAAAGCCTGCGTGATGTGGACAACTACATGCGCGATCCCTATCAGTACTGGCGATTCAACGTGGATACGGAGAAGTCGGTGCGCCGGGGTATTTCCGTGGACACCATCAATCGCAATCTGGCGATGGCCCTGGGCGGGGCTCCGATGGGGGATGTCAAACAGCGCGCCGGGCACGAACCCATCAATATCTCCATGCAGGTGCCCCTGGCAGAGCGCTCCGAGATCACCCGTCTGGGGGATCTGCCGATTCAGTCGAGCACCGGTATCACGCTACCTCTGCGTGAACTGGGTCGTTTCGAGCAGGTCTACGAGGACCCGATCATCTATCACAAGGATCTGCGTCCCTTGGAATATGTCGTAGCCGAGGTCGGTGGCAAGCTTGCCGCGCCGGTGTATGGCATGTTGCAGGTGCAGGATCTGTTGAGCGAGGAGAATTACCAGACTCCGGACAACGTGCCGCTCACGGCCGAGTGGATCGGTCCGCCGGATAACGATGCTGTCAGCGCCATCGAATGGGCCGGTGAGTGGACCGTGACCTATGAGACCTTCCGCGACATGGGTGCGGCGTTTGCCGTCGCCCTGGTGCTGATCTACATCCTGGTGGTATGGGAATTCGGCAATTTCCGGATTCCGGCCCTGATCATGGCGCCCATACCCCTGACCCTGCTGGGTATCATCCCAGCCCACTTCGTATTCTTCCAAGCCGGTTGGGGCGGTGAGTTCACCGCCACCTCGATGATCGGCTGGATCGCCCTGGCCGGTATCATCGTGCGTAACTCGATTCTTCTGGTGGACTTCTCCATTCATCAGGTACAACAGGGGACTTCGGTGGTTGATTCCGTGATCATGGCCTGTAAGACCCGTACCCGACCCATCCTCATCACGGCCTTTGCGCTGGTGTGCGGCTCCTCGGTGATCTTTTTCGATCCGATCTTCCAGGGTATGGCAATTTCTCTGGCATCCGGTGTGTTGGTATCAACGGTACTGACCCTGATCGTGATCCCGCTGGGCTGTATCGCCGCCAGTGACGATATTCGTAAGGTGGCCCTGCTGTCGACGGGTATGGATCAATCTGAGGTCATGGAGATATTGGCTGGCGAAAGCAAGCCTGCTGATAGTCGTGACGCTGCTCAGGATGTGTCCGCACCCAAAATCTCTTGGGCCATGCTGGTATGGAAAAAGCTGATCGGTCTCTTCACTCTGGTGTTCTATCTGATTCGAGGCCTTTTCCTGATGTTGGCGCATCTGTTTAAAACCGCCAAGCAGCAGGGTACTTCCGAGGCGCAACAGACACCTCCCGGGACAGGGGGCGGGGCGATGAGCGGTGGTACACCTGGCAGCGGTAGTGCTGGGAGTGGGCCGGCCACGGGTGGGGCAGTGTCCGGCGGAAATCAGGACTCCCTTGCCGCAGCCTCCGCGGAGGATGAAAAAACCGTGCAAAAGGTGCGGGCAGAGGCCGACACCCAACGGACCGAGGTGACGAAACCCGAGTCGCAGATCAAGGGGGAGGAACAGCTGTCGCCCCAAACCCAGGATGAAGCGAAACCTGAGCCGGTGGCAGAGGCAAAACCGAAAAAGCGGCCCTCGACACTGCGCAAGGCTGTAGCGAAGAAAAAGGCCGCCACTGCACCGGATAAGGGGAATGGTACGCAACGGGTTGCGGCGGCCACTGAGCGCACAGGCAATGGGATGAAAAAATCTGAGGCCCCGAGCAAAACCCCTCCTGCCAAAGCCCCAACCAAGGCCAAGGGTAATGGTGAATCAAAACAGGCGGTAGCCTCCGATTCCAGAGAGAAAAAATCCGTCACCAATGTGGCGCCGTTTCCCGTGCGCAAAAAGCCTGCGCGACGAGGAATCCGTCTCAAGTAATCGGCTAGTCCGTATCATCCTTGGCGGGCGCGTCTTTCCGGGTTCGTGGTCTATACTTCCATGATTCAAGGTCTGTCGGGTCTGCCCGATGATCCCATTTCAATCATCTGAGTAGATCAGTTTGTCAATCAAGGCGCGGGTTTACGGTTGGATATACCTGGGGTTGGTGGTCTTACAGAGCAGTCCCGCTCAGGCATATGAATACGGGGACTACCCAGAGCCGGATGTACCTTCAAATCATTCCATGCAGCTGCCCTATCGCTGGCGTCCTGTGGAGCGTAATGAAACCGCTCATGGGACCCGCGACAAGGCCTCCTACCCGTCTGACAGAGCCCCGGGGCCACTCCAATACCGGGACTATACGGATACCCCTTTTGGCCTGCCACGAGGTGTCTATCGTCCCGTCAAAGAGCGTCACAATATCATCCCGCATCATCAGGGGTATCGTTTCCGCCCCCTGACACCCAATGAACAGGTTCGGGTCCGTAAGCGCAACAAGGATCAGCAAAACGCAACGAGACACATGATGGACGGGGTTCGCCCAGAGTACAGGTCCCAAACCACCGAAGGACCGGTCACTCCCGGGCAGGGGGGCTTTCGTTTCCGACCCGATGTACGTTTCTCTTCTCCAGGCAAAGAGCCACTTCAGAACTACAGTCCAAATCCTGAGTTCTCTGAACTCTATCCCTCCACACTGTTTCGTCCACTACGGAACTGAAATGGTTATCCGCACCAGGCCAGGGCTGTGGATCGCACGTCATGTACCGCCAAAGAAATCGTTCAAAGACGGTTTTGCCCCAGGTCTTTTGCCGCTAAACTGTTGTAAATAACTGGAGAACAAACAATCTGGCCCGGAAATTCACAGCGGGCGCGGATCGAAACGAGACAGGTGTCCTTAATGAAGTTTTCTGCATTTGCATTTTTGATCACAGGCCTGGCCGTTGGCTTGTTATTGCCCGGACAGGCCTCATCCGCGCAAGGGGTTGCACCGGCGGCCCCGGGGTGGGGATACAATCCCCCGGTCATGCCAACCATGGGTTCCCGCTATAACCCCGTTGCTTCCGGCTATCGTTTCCGCCCCTTGCCGGAATCTGAGGCGGAACGGATCAGGCAACACGCCCAGTCTTACGTCCGAACTCCGTCCGTCACTCCGTGGGGTGGCTATGCCGGGGTGCCGTCTGTTCCCCGCCAGGCGACCCGGGTCGCGCCGCAGTATCATTTCAGACCCCTGACCCACAACCACGGAATGCGCCCCCTCAACGCCAGGAATATGTCTATCGGCCC
>JARRNW010000023.1:0-15242 GCA_037384565.1 Candidatus Thiodiazotropha sp. | reverse complement strand
CGACCCGTTTTGGGTCGATCCCGACATGAGCCCTCTCCGGCACTCTCTTAGGTCGATATTCTCTGTGAGTGCCATTTTTCAGCGTACCGACCCTCGGGGGGTGGTGCTCTACATTTAAGTGTTAAAAATCAATGGTCTATAGGGCTTTATGGTGTTATGTTCGATTGTGGGGATCGGTCCCGAAAATCTACGCTAAGAGCTGGTACGCTTGCTGGAGAGTAGAGATGACATGCCAGATTCCGTGTGAATAGGTATCCGAGGTCGAACAAGTATGAACGTCGATGAAGCTACTCCAACCTGCTGGATCATCGCAGGCCCCAATGGCTCGGGTAAAACCACCTTCGCGCTGGAGTATCTACCGCAGGTGGTGGGTTGTACGCATTTTATCAATGCTGATCTGATCGCTGCAGGTCTCTCGCCGCTCAAGCCGGAGCGGGAGCTTATAGCTGCCAGCCGCATCTTTCTGCGTGAGATCGAGGAGCGCATAGATGCTCGCGAGAACTTTTCTTTTGAAACCACTCTAGCGGGGCGGACCTATCTGCGGCTTATACAACGACTGCGTGCCGAGGGTTGGCGGGTGGAGTTGGTCTATCTGGCACTGCCCAGTGTCGAAATGTCAAAACTGCGCGTGGCCGAACGGGTCGCGCACGGTGGGCATAATATCCCGCTGGCAGATATTGAGCGGCGTTTCCCACGCAGCCTGCGCCATCTGCTTAATGATTTCAGCAACTGCGTCGATAGTTGTGCCTGTTTTATGAATGACGGAGAAAGCCCAGTGCTGGTTTTTGAACAGCGCGGCAGCGACCGCGATATCATGCATGACGACTATTATCAGTTTCTACTTGAAGAGGCAGATAGATGAACACCAAACGAAAAACCACCCCTTCTCTGGAAGGTCAGCGACAATTGGAAACACTGCGCCAGGCCGTAGGCAAGACACTGGAGAAAAAGCGGCGCTTGGGTCAGTACTCTGTGATCTGGCAAGACGGCAAACCGGTTGTTTCAGGCGAAGATGCGCCGGAAAATCCGGCTGATACATCGTCTTAAAGAGGCGACTTTGCGTATTCAGTTTTTTTAAATTACCACAGAATGCACAATCAACCGGTACGCTTGCTGGGGAGTAGCTGTGGCGGGTTGGCGTCAAAGCCGTCAAAGTTAAAGCCTTCCAGGCAGTTTCAGGAACATCAGATTATAGCTGTGGTTCCTGTGTTTTCTGTCTGTCTCCTCTCAAACGCGTGCCACAACAGGGTGTTTTTGAATCAATAAGGAAATGTGACGGACTCTATTCGATTTTATATAAAACTATCAAATTCGCAGCAATTTTCGGCTCTCATTGAAATATAGCCTTTGTGGGTCATGATCAAATGATCAACCAGCGGAATATCCATCACTCTTCCGGCCTCAATCACTTTTTGAGTAAATCTTATATCTGCGGAAGATGGCTTGAGGTTCCCGCTTGGGTGGTTGTGCGCAAGTACTATCTTTGTGGCTCCCAGCATCAACGCGCTTCTAAAAATGATTTTTGCGTCGGCTGGTCCCGATGTTTGTGTTCCTGATGCAATGACTTTGAACCCTATCACCTCATTCGAAACGTTCAAGACCAGCATTATCATGTGCTCCTGGTCATCATCGAGTTGACGGTAAAGCGATTTCAATATCTCGTAAATCTCGTCTGGACATTCAGCCTTTTGCTTATCGTCCTCGCTGGGGTCGGCAATATAATCCAGATTGAGCTTCACCTGAACGGTCTTCAGTCTCTTCGTGTATATCGTTTCTACGTTGTTGAAGTTCTTCATGCTTCGGTGGTCTTCAAGTTGTCGTTGTTTAGCGTCATGATTTCCTGCGTAGGACCCAATATTATCAAAAGCGAGCGGTGGATGGTCGAGCGAATATCGAAAGACACCATCTGCGGTCGTCCCAATTCTGAAATTCATAGAGCATCACTCATGCTCCCATAACCCCTTAATCTATCGTTGTTTTCGATACAATACCAGCCACCCTGCGGATTACAGCAGAAGCGTAGCAATTTTTTCTAGGACGCATAAAATGATGCTACATGTGGAGGGTGGTTAGCTGGTGTAGGTTGCCTTCTATACCTAATGGGAGAGGAGATGGTAACCTGGTTTCAGAAACCAAACTGCTTCCGCTGCAACTCCCAGGGATAGTGAGATGCGGCACATCACCCAGGAAGGGCTGGATCACAACAAGCGGTTCGAACAATCTGGGCAGCGGAACGTTGCAGCGGTCTACCTTCAGGCGGAAGGTGGACCAGGAAGAGCATGCCCAGGTTCCTGATCAGTTATTGCTGGTCCTACTTTCGAATAGCCTCCAGGCAAGCGCCCAGGTCGCCAGGTGGCAACTGAGGCCCATCGCTTAGAGATTCCAACACCCGACGATCTCGGTTTCCAGCAGGTCAATGAAGCAAAGCAGCAACAGTGTCCATTGGCAGAAACAGCTTCAGCGGATGGCTGGGTAGTGTGATAAAACCAAATTGTCGATAGAACTCGGCCGCTTGCTCATTTAATGCATCAATGACTAAGGCGTAAACCGCCATCACTTGGCTGGCCAGGGCCACACGTTGCAGGGCATCGGCGAGCAGGATGGAACACAGGCCTTGGTTTTGATGAGATTCGGCGATGGCAAGTTTTCTAAGCAGAACCACAGGAACAGGATATCTGGGGAGTCTCCTACGCAGTTTCTCAGGTAAATCGTTGGCATCCAGGCTGCCAGCGCTAAGACTGTAGTAACCGATTACTTTCTGCGGGGTATCCGGAGGAGAGAGGACGAATACCTTGTTGATTCGTCGCTTGATGTCCTGGCTGGCATATTGCTGCAGGTACTCGTTGAGGGAGCGTTCACCGCAATTAAAGGATTTTCGGTCGTGGGATTTACTGAGTGGTGAGATGATTAGATCCAAACGGGCAGCCTTTTATTTCACACGTTTTTTATATTCGGCAAAGGCGCGTTTGAGCTTGGCGCTGGGCTTGGGGGGATTCTCAAGGGCCTCCCAGAATACATCCCAATCGGTTTGAGTCAGGGTTAGGGTTTCGTGTTCTTGGATGACTTCGTCGGCTGCTTGCAGGGCCTGTCCTAAAACGAATTCAGACAAGCTTTTGTGCACGTAAGCGGCCGCTCGCTCCAGTTTTACTTTGGACAGAGAGTCGAGGCGGATATGCATTCGCTGTTGTTTGATCGTTTCTGCGTTGGCCATGGTCATATCTCCATTCGAGATCGATATTGTACGCCATATGTGTGTACGAGGCAATATTCAGGAGAGCCCTTCGTTCGATCCGGAACAAAGTCAATCATCTCTTGCAGCGTGCTTTCACTCAGTGTTCATACTCTGAATAATGAACTGAAATCCAGATAGTTGTGGGTGAGTGACATGGAACCTAAGTACACCTGGCAGATCCAAGTTTGGGTGAGCTTTGTCTCGCGCATAATAAAGGGGATATCAATGAGTTGGTTGGATGAAACGGGAAGTACCGGCGGAGGTGGGTTACCCCTAACCTGGCAGGACTGTATCTATCGTCAACGTGCTGAACTTGCGAAACTCTTACATCAACCGCTGGCTCAGTTGGCGGATCACTGTCTGGATGGGTGGGACACAAGGGAAAGTCTGAACGCCACGCTGCAAGAGCATTTCGCCAGCATCCCCCATTGTGCTTGCCTGTACTGCCTGGATCAAAATGGGCTGCAGATCAGCGACAATGTGATTCAGAATGGATTTGCTCCCGAACACTTCGGACGTGATCGCTCCCAACGTCCCTATATGCAGGAGGTCATGCCCGAATGGGGTTTTTTGCTTTCGGATGCCTATATTGGCCTGGTCAACCACAGGCCATCACTCACCGCGTTGCAGGTTGTGAGCAATGCCGCCGGGCATCTGGGATATCTGGGTGCAGACTTTGATCTTCGGGATCTACCGGTAACCTCGGAACTCTACATCGAACCGGGTAACTGGCGGCAGGTTAAAGGCGATCCCGCCATCCGCGGTCAGCTGTTTCAGCAATGTCGCGTTGAAAGCCCCATGGACCGTATTTTGGATTCTGCACTGGTGATCCTCGAAGAGCTGTTGACTCAACGGGACGTCTTTCAATGCCAAATTCATTGATTAATCTGTTCAATGGTATGGTCAGTCTGACCTTCTCCTGCGACGGCTCTCACTACATGCGCTACGATGAATTCCTGACTAAGAACACAGCCTTTTGGTTTGGGGTTGGATCCGTGTGATTTTGCTTTACAGCGACTTGTATTACACAATGTAAAAATCAGTCACTCTACTGGAATACCGATGAATCGCAGGAACTTTCTCGCTACTTCACTGATGCTTACCGCACCGCTGGTGAGCGGTGCTTGGTATTGGGATAAACGTTGGAAATATATCGCAATACATCATAGCGCTGGTGAGTATGGGAGCATACCTTTCCTGCGCAAGGTGCATAGACAACGCCAATCATCGGATCCCGTCGATGCTATTCCGTACCACTACGTGATCGGTAACGGCAATGGTATGGGGATGGGGGAAATAGCGACCGGTTGGCGGCAGTCATTGGATATCTGGGGTGCCCATGTATCCTCACGCAATCATGATTGGAATCTGCGCGGCATCGGTATTTGTCTGATCGGAAATTTTGAAAACCATTCCGTACCGGAACAGCAATACGCCGCATTGTTGAGTTTGACAAAAGATCTGATGAGGCAATATGGAATCTCCGGGGAAAACGTCAATGGCCATGGTTTTATTACAGGTGAACGAACCAAGTGTCCTGGTAAACACTTTCCCATCGAGCGCTTTCGCAAGGATATTCTTACAACGACTGCCTAAATAGGAGGATGAGTTGTATATTCCAAAGTTCAATGAAGAAACAGATGTTTCTGTATTGCATGGTTTGATTAAGGAAAATCCTTTTGGTACATGGACAACAGTTTCGGAGGGAGCTATCGCAATTAACCATATTCCGTTTGTATTGCACGAAGACAAAGGAGCGTTAGGGACACTCTATGGGCATGTGGCAAAAAAGAATTCAATTTGGGAAACCTATTCGAAGGAAATACAATCAGCGGTTGTTTTTCAGGGCGGTGATGCATACATAAGTCCTTCCTGGTACCCGACGAAACATGAGCATGGTAAAGCGGTTCCAACATGGAATTACGCAGTTGTGCATGCGTGGGGAGCTCCCAGAGTCATTGATGATCCTGAATGGTTATTGGATCACGTAGAGGAGATCACGACGATTCATGAAAAAAATCAACAATTACCGTGGAAAGTTTCTGACGCCCCCAAAGAGTATATCGATAAACTGCTAGGTGCTATCGTAGGTATCGAAATACCAATAACGGAGATTAAAGGAAAGATGAAGCTAGGCCAGAACAGACCAGATCCGGATAAGTTGGGTACGGTTGCTGGATTGACATCCAAAGGCACCGATAAAGCAAAAGAGCTGGCTGGGTTGTTATATAAACATATTAAGGAGCAGGGTTAATAAATACATGCTTTTTTATGCAAGTAAATCCTGCACAGTGAACTCAATGCGGTACAGACTCTGTACTGTGCGTTTCCGACGCACAAGAGCCTGGTATTACGGAAGATATTTTCAGTAAACAATTTGTGTTTGTGTGGAGATGATAATGACATTTGAACGGAAAATTGCAGATGTATTCAATTTGACGGATGAAAATTGGATGAAGCACGCAAATCCTATCAGTGTCTGGACAAGGTACTCGGTTCTGCCTGTTATCGTTATCGCCTTTTGGAGCAGGATTTGGATTGACTGGTGGTGCCTGATTCCAGGGGGCGTGTCCGTTCTTTGGATGTTTCTTAATCCTGTTGTTTTCAAAAAGCCTAAATCGACAAAAAACTGGGCTTCAAAGGCAGTGCTTGGTGAACGTGTATATTTGAATAGAGACAGGATACGCCTTCCCGATCATCATAATGTACCTTTGTACTCTATATTAAACAGTATATCCTCAGCAGGATTGGTATTGGCGATTTGGTCAATCATCTATTATTCGGCGTGGGGTGCCGTCCTGGGAGTAACAATGGCATATCTTGGGAAAAGCTGGTTTCTCGATCGTATGGTGTGGTTATACGAAGATATGAAAAATGGAAATGAAACATACAGAAGTTGGGAATATTGAGCATGGTTAAGCCTAATTTAGTAAAATAAAATAACCTTTTGTGTTGGGGAGTGATAAGGAATAACAATGCTTGATCGAAAGGAATTCTTGAAAATTGTAGAGTCCACGCCCTTGGTGTCAATCGATCTGATCGTGCGAAACGATCAGGCTGAGGTGCTGTTGGGGCGACGTAATAACGCGCCTGCCATGGGCTATTGGTTTGTGCCCGGTGGCCGTATCATGAAGTCTGAGTCTTTGTCGCAGGCATTTGAGCGTATCACGCTCACTGAGCTGGGTGAATCCTTTGACATTGGAATATCCCGTTTGATAGGCGTTTTTGAGCATCACTATGCGGATAATCTGGCAAATGATGCCTTTGGTACGCATTATATCGCTATGGGTATGCAACTACAGATCACGGATCAACTACCTGCCTTGCCTTGTCAACAACATGCTCGGTATCAGTGGATGGCGGTCGATGTACTGCTTAATGACCCTCAGGTGCACCAGAATACCAAAGACTACTTCATCGCATCGCGAGGATTGCGTGTCTGACTATGATTCACGATGACTCTGTAAATCGATTTCTATGGCAGAACCTGAGACTCTTTCAGTGATTGATCGTGCGACGGGTCTCTTTCCTTTGTGGGCGCTACTCTTTTCTCTCTTGGCCTATTGGCAGCCCGGTCTGTTTGTTGGCTTAAAACCGGCTATCCTGCCCCTGCTGGGCATTGTTATGTTCGGCATGGGTATGACGCTTACATGGGGTCACTTCCGGGCAGTACTACAGCGTCCTGCTGCTGTTGGTCTTGGGGTTGTGCTGCAATACCTGGTGATGCCTTTGGCGGCATGGTTGATCGCCGAAGTGCTGGGTCTTCCGCCTGCGCTGATGGCGGGGCTGGTACTGGTGGGCGCATGTCCTGGTGGTACCGCCTCCAACGTGGTTTGCTTTCTGGCGAAAGGGGATGTTGCCCTGTCGATTACTCTGACCACGGTCTCGACCCTGCTGGCTATCGTCATGACACCCTTGTTGACGGATCTCTATGTGGGACAGAAGGTGCCGGTTCCCGTGGGAGACATGCTCTGGTCGATCTTCAAGATTGTGTTGGTTCCGGTAACCCTGGGGGTTGTGGTGAACCGGCTGCTCGGTGCGAAGCTGATTCGCTTCAAGCCAGTATATCCCCTGGTCTCGGTGATCGCTATCGTGGTGATCATCGCCATTATCGTGGCCCTGAACCGGGCCAACCTGAGTAGTCTGGGCGTGGCGGTGGCCGTAGCGGTGGTGTTGCACAATCTGCTGGGGCTTTTGCTGGGTTACTGGATACCCAAAGCTTTGGGTCTACCAGAGCGGCTCTGCCGGACCCTGGCCATCGAAGTCGGTATGCAGAACTCCGGGTTAGGTGTTGCCTTGGCGGTGAAGTACTTCTCCGTGACAGCGGCATTGCCGGGTGCCATCTTCTCTATCTGGCACAATCTGTCGGGATCGGTGCTGGCAGGGTTTTGGTCTCGTAAGAATCGTTGAGACTGTTCCTTTAACCAGACGCTCGCCAGCCAATCCTTTCGAATGGTCGGTCGTATGGCTTCTGTGTCTCAGTCCTGCAGCCGCATATTGAAACGCTCGCGTATCGCTTCTTGTTCTTCAGGCGTGAGGGACTGCCAGCGTTCGAGCCGTTCCTTTAGACGTGCTCTGAACCGTTCGCGCTGCACGGGTGACATCGAGGACCATCGTTCGCGCAGTTTGGCTCTTTGTTCGGGCGGGAGACTATGAAATCGTTGCATACGCTGACGGATACGCGCCTGCTCTTCTGGCGGAAGCTGTTTGAATTCTTGGTATCGTTCTCTAAAACGGGCTTTCTCCTCTTCACTGAGAGACTGCCAGCGAGCAAATCGTTGGCGTATAAGTTGCTTCTGTTCCGGAGATAGGTGCTTCCAGCGCTGGGCTCCTTGCTTCAAGCGCTGCTGTTGCTCGAGTTCGAGATTATTCCAACGTGCTTTAAATGGTTCGAGGATCTGTTGTTCGTTTTCGTTTAATGACTCCCACGCCAGGGCGTGACAGAGCAGGGGGAAGACGATCAGGCTCAGGGCTAGGATCAGAATATTTAAACATTTCATTGTTCGGCTCCCGCTTCTGTCTCCAGCGTGTGTACTTGCTCAATCTCCGGGGCGTCCCAGTTACCTTGTTCGTCAGTAAATTCAGCCAAGAACATCAGCAGCTCCAAATCGGGGGCCTCTTCCGCCTGCGCGAGGATTAGAGGCAGTCCAGTCAGCAGTAATAAGCTAACCCGATGTCGCATCGTTTTGCTCCAACCAGTCGTAGAAGGCCATCTCCTGTTCAAAGTTCTCTAACTGACTAATCAGTTCTAAATCTTGGGGAGTGATTGTCTTGGCTGCAGTGGGCAGTGGGTTGTCCTTCGGCAGGAGTATCGGTAACACCGCCAGAAGAAACAGTCCGGCTGCCAAGGATAAGCTCAGAGCAGGGTAGTGGCGCTGCAGCCAGGGGCGTTGCTGGCCGATGGCTCGGGTCCTTGCCCGGTGCAGAGACTCCTTCAGAGCTACGTCCTGACATCTATGCTCCAGCGCGGTATCCAACAGACGTTTGATCTCGCGCTGCTGTTGACTGCTATTGTTCATGGCCAGTGGTCTCCCAGCCGTTGTTGTAGGGATTTGAGTCCCCTAGAGTAGTGTGTCTTTACGCTACCGGCGCTGATTCCCATGGCAATGGCGGTCTCCTGTGTGTTCATGCCATCCCACAGCCGGTGCAGGACCGCTTGTCGTTGCCTCAATGGTAGATTCCCCAAGGCGTATTCCAAAGCTTTCATTGCGCTGACGTTGGTTAAGTCTCGGGGGGGATCCGGACGGCTCGAGACAAAGGCGTCAGGCCCGTCGTCACCGAACAGGTGGGTGACGACGCATCTGACCTGTCTGCGGCGATGCCAGTCCATGATGCGTGAATTAACCACGCGATAGAACAGGGGGCGCCAAGCCGTTTTCTCCTTATTTGCGTATTTTTCAACAAATTTGATCATGGCGTCCTGGATGATGTCGAGCGCTTCTTCCCTCGAGCGGGTTGAAAGCTCCGCCATGTGGTAGGCCCGTTTCTCCTCCCCAGCTAGAAATGCATCCAATTCCTGATCAACTTCCAAATCGATTCACCTGTCCTTGTTGCTACCTTAAGGCTGAATTACTGACAATCAGCCCACTGTACAAGTTTTGTGTGAACCGCGCGCTCGATAGCAATTCCGTTGGCATAGCTGCCGCGCGCTCCCTGTCTCGCGACAATGCCAAAATATGCATTTTTTCTGTCCCAAAAGGGATAGGCGCCATAAGCGCCGGGACTCGATACTCTGGCTCCCGCATCGCAGTCAAAGGATGCGCTTTGGCATTCATGCCAAAGACCTAATCCGTAGTGCCAGTCCTCACCAAGTTCGGATGCTGCCGGCGATTTTGTAATGGTTGTGGTGGCCGTATGGTCCTCCAGGAGTTTATGGGTCCAGTAAGCAGAAAGTAGTACACCATCTTTAAGCGCTTTTAGAAAAGCCAAATATTCCTCGCCTGTCCAGTGCATGCCCCCGGCGAGACGTGGGTTTGTAGATGAAGGAAGATCATAGGATGAGGTTGAAAACAGGCCAGTTTCTGCCTTAAAGAGTGTAAATAGATCCTGCCAGTTGGATACGCCTAGTGCGTTGATTGCCATGAGTCCAGCAACCTGTAAATGAGTGCCGGAGTAATAAAACTCCTGTCCAGGAACAATACTGTTGCCAAGGTTTTTCTTTGCGATTCTGATAACACAATTCGTGAAGTTCGAGCCTCCAATGTTGAGGCAGTAAGGCTCGTCCGTCAGGCCGGAGGTAAAACTCAGTAACTGCTCCAGGGTTATTCCGTATAGTGAATCGTTGTTGGCGATTGGCCATGTACGAATGTGGTCCTGCGGTCTGTCAGAAAGATTTAAATACCCCTGTTCCACCAGTCGCAGTATGATAACCGCTGAAACCAGCTTGGATGTCGACGCTGACTTATAAGAGGTTTGCAAGGTTGAGCTTCCCCGGTTGAAGCTATAGCGTCGTCCATCTTCTCTTTCTACCGAAAATGAGAAATCCACTTCGGATGAAGTTCGTGAAAGTATTCTGTCCATTCGCGATTCCAGCCTGGTGACCGAACACCGTGAATCGGAGCTGTCTCCGTCATACAGCATCTTGATGCGGCCACCCGGTTCGCCAGCCGCGGTGACTGACGCGAGGATCAGGAGAGTGGCCGAGATGGCGCGTAGCTTTGGTTTCATGTGAGGTTCCCTGTCGTGGTTAATAATATGCTTTCCATTATTAACGCATCAGTGCTGGATCGGTTGACAGGGAAGGGAGATTTTTTCGCTATGTGTCAGGTGGAACGATCGATCCGCTAGAATCTGTGACGGAGTACGCCTGTCGCCAAGCCCCTTAGTGTCACGCTGATAGGTCCACTTTATACGTTACACCACACTAGACGGCTGGTTATCCCTCTGTCCATCCATCCCTGAAGGATGGCAGGTGATATGCCGTGACGATCTCGTCGGGTGAGGCGTTGCTTCCACTGTATTGAAGTACGACTTTCTTGCCTTGTAGTTGATGCTTCAGTTTGAGGGCGGCCATGAGTGTGGCGGCGCCGGCGCCTTCAAGGAGATTGTGTGTGTAGTGTCCCGCCAGGGCGATTCCTTCGTAGATCTCTTGTTCTGACAACACAACAAAATCGGCCAGATTGTCCTTGTAAATCTCAAACGGCAGTTCATATCCAATACCGGTGGCAAACCCTCCGGCAAAGCTGGTGTTGGGCGCCGAGACGATGGTTCCGGTTTTCCAGGATTGAAACGCGGCGTTCGACGCGGCTGCTTGAACAGCGAATACCTGGATGTCGGGATTGATTGCCTTGAGCACGGTGATCGCCGCCGCGGCTTCGCTGCCCGCGCCTATGGGCAGAATGACTGCATCCAGATCCGGGAGGGCCGCGATGATTTCAAGAAATTCGGTTCCGACTCCGTTGATGATATGCGGTTCATTGGCGGGGTGGGCGAAGTAGAGGTTTTGTTGCTCGGATAACTCGGCGACAACCTGGGAAGCCTCTTCAAAATTGTTGCCGGCCTCTATCAGCCTGGCGCCGGTCGATTCGATATTCCGGTTTTTTACCGGGTTATTGTTGAGCGGTACCACAACGGTTGCTTCGATGCCCAGCCAGGCCGCGGACTGGGCAATGGAGACGCCGTGGTTGCCGGTCGAAAACGTCATCACGCCGGGTACGCCCGCATCCTTGAGATGGTGCATCAGGTTGATGCCGCCGCGGATCTTGAACGATCCGGTTGGGTTGAGGTTTTCGTGTTTGATATAGATTTCGGCGCCGATCAATGACGATAGGTTTTTATAGTGCGTCAGAGGTGTCTGCTGCAGATGGGCCGTGACGACTTTTCTGGCCTTGAGCGCCTCTTTGACAGAGATGGGGTGTGTTTTGGGATCTTTCATGACAGGCGCGATTCGTAATCCGGATATCCGAAACGTCGTATGACTTCGATTTCGCCGTTTTCATGCTGCAGGGCGATGGCGGGGTGTGCGATCCCGTTGAACATAGTGGTCTTGACCATTGTGTAGTGGATCATGTCCTCGAAGATCACCCGGTCGCCGATCCGTAAAGGCTGATCGAAGGCGTAATCGCCGATGATGTCCCCGGCCAGGCAGGTCATGCCACCGAGCCGGTAGGTGTGGGGTTTGCCGCCTGGTTGTTCCGCGCCCCGTACTTCGGGACGGTAGGGCATCTCCAGAACATCCGGCATGTGAGCGGTGGCGGAGGTGTCGAGGATGGCGATGTCGATCCCTCCGCGACGAATGATATCGAGCACGCTGGAGACCAGCGGACCGGTGCGCCAGGCAATGGCCGAGCCGGGTTCCAGAACCACTTCGAGATGAGGATGACGTTCGCGGAACCCGCGTAACACCCGGATCAGTTTTTCCACGTCGTAGCCGGCCCGGGTCATCAGGTGACCTCCCCCCAGGTTACACCACTTCATCTGCGGGAGCAGGTGACCGAAGCGTTCTTCTACCGCCTGGATCAGCCGTTCCGTGGCGTCGGCCCCGCATTCGCACAGGGCATGCACATGCAGTCCTTGGATGCCTTGCGGGACGCCGTTGAGGAGTTCCTCCCGGGGAATACCCAGGCGTGAGTGTTCGCCGCTGGGGTTGTAGAGTGCGGTCTCGACTTCATCGACCCTGGGGTTGACCCGCAGGCCGCAGGAGATGCCTGCGCCCAGCGCCTGATCGCCGAGGCGTTCCCACTGGCTCAGGGAGTTGAACGAGATGCGGTCCGAGAGGCCGATCAGCTCGGGAAACTCCGCATCGGTATAGGCCGGTGCGTAGAGATGGACGTGACCGCCGAAATGTTCGCGGGCCAGGCGTGCCTCGTTGTAGGAACTGGCGGAGCAGCCTGACAGGTATTCCCGCACGATCGGAAAACTCGACCACATGGCAAAGCCTTTCAGGGCCAGGATGATGGTGCAGTCACTCGCTTTCTGGACCCGGTCGATCAACTCCAGATTAGTGCGCAGTTTCGCCACCTCCAACACGTAGCAGGGAGACGGGGCGGCGTTCAGGTCCGTCATGTCTCAGGCAGGCTGTCGACGTCGACGTCACACTCGATATCGTGCCAGGGCAGGCCGTAACGGTTCAGTGCCTGCATGAACGGATCGGGATCGAACTGCTCCATGTTCCACACTCCGGATTGTTTCCACTGACCTTCGAGCATCATCTTGGCGCCGATCATAGCCGGTACACCCGTGGTGTAGGAGACACCCTGGGCGCAGGTTTCCTTGAAGCACGCTTCGTGGTCGCAGACATTGTAGATGTAGCGCGAGACCGGTTTCCCGTCCTTTACCCCATGGGCGATGATGCCGATGTTGGTCTTGCCCTTGGTGCGGGGTCCCAGGCTCGCCGGATCGGGCAGCAGCGCCTTGAGAAACTGCAGGGGCACGATCTGTTGGCCTTGGAACTCCATCGGCTCGATACTGTCCAGGCCCAGGTTCTGGATCACCTCGAGGTGTTTGAGGTAGCTCTCGCCGAAGGTCATCCAGAAACGCCAGCGTTTCACCTCGGGCAGGTGCTTACTGAGCGACTCCATCTCTTCGTGATAGAGCAGGAACATCTTTTTCGGGCCAATCTCCGGGAAGTCGAACACGCGGGAGATCTCCATGGGCCGGGTGGTCACCCAGTCGCCGTTCTCCCAGAAGCGGCCGTTGGCGGTCACCTCGCGGATGTTGATCTCCGGATTGAAGTTAGTGGCGAAGGCGTAGCCGTGGTCACCCGCGTTGCAGTCGAGGATATCTACGGTGTCGATGCGGTCGAAGTGGTGTTTTCTGGCATACGCGGTAAAGACGTTGGTCACCCCCGGATCGAAACCGGAGCCGAGCAAGGCCATCAATCCGGCTTCTTTAAACCTGTCCTGATAGGCCCACTGCCACTTGTATTCGAACTTGGCCTCATCCGGCGGTTCGTAGTTGGCGGTGTCGAGGTAGTCGATGCCGGTTTCCAGGCAGGCATCCATGATGCTCAGGTCCTGATAGGGCAGGGCCACGTTGATCACCATCTTTGGCTCGATCCTGCGTATCAGTGCCACCAGTTCCTGTACGTTGTCGGCATCGACCTGGGCGGTCTTTACCTTGCCGCCGCCGATTTCCGAGGCAATCTGGTCGCATTTGGCGAGGGTTCGGCTGGCCAGCCAAATATCGCTGAAGGTCTCAGGTAATTGTGCGCATTTGTGGGTCACCACGCGGCCGACGCCACCGGCGCCGATGATCAGGACTCGACTCATTGGCTTTCACTCTGGAGATGGAAATAAACCTGAAATTCTAGACAATTCAAGCCCGGCTTGTCTTGCGTTTTTTTGAACGATTGCTGATCCTATAGAACGTTCGCGATTTCGAGCAGATTGTCATCGGGATCCCGGATATAGACCGAGAGAATCGGTCCATTGGCGCCGGTGCGATCAACCGGACCTTCACATATCTTGACGCCACAGGCTGCCAAATGGGATTGCACCTGGGGGAGGGGCAGGTCGGTGAGGAAACAGAGATCGGCAGAACCCGGTGTCGGGTGGGCCGCCTTGGGTTCGAATTCCTTGCGATAAGTATGCAGGTTGATTTTCTGGCTGCCGAATTTTAACGCCTTGCGTCCCGCCCCGAAGGTGATGACCTGCATACCCAGCACACGATGGTAGAAGTCGCAGCTGGTTTCGATATCCCGAACCGTGAGTACCAGATGGTCCAGCGTGTTCAGATGCATTAGTAGAGGGTGTCCTCTTCGTCTGTCTGAGGTCTGGGTCCGAAATCGGCTTCGAGTCGCTGCTCGATGAGTTCGTGAATGCGGTGCTCCAGGTGAGTGTCGAGCTCCTTGTGCAGGGTTCTCGCTACCTGATGGCTGGCCTCCTCGATGGCGCGGTCCAAGGCGTTGGAGACCATCACCCAGAGTTCGTCGTGTAGCTGGCGGGCGATATCGTCCCGCATCGCCAGCAGTACTTCGTCATATTCGGGAATGCCGCTCGATTCGGCTTCCAGGTCGTTCTCAACGAAGTTTACGTATTCCGATGCCAGCTCCTCTTCGGTGATTACATCCTGAAGCAGCGGGATCGAAGGTTCCTCGGGATCCGGATTGTTTTCGTCGTGGTTCATATCAGGTGATATCGTGTTTTTGCAGTGGGTAACCCCGGTCGCGATAGAAGCGGAAACGCTCCCGTCCGGCATCGATCACCTGGGGTTCCTGGTCGATGATTTCCGCGACCCGATCGAAACGGCTGAAAAAGCTCGGTACGGTGAGATTGAGATTGATCAACACATCGTTTTCATCACCCACGTCGTCGGAATCGGCAATCAGCACCGGTGTAGTAGCCGGATCGAAGGCGCTGGCTGCCGCGTGAGGAACGAAGCTGGGCTGGCGGAAGGTCCACAGCAACCGGTCCATATGCCGGGTTTCCTCCGCCGACCCGGTGTGGATCAGTACCCGGCGTCCCTGATGATAGATCTTTTCGCAGAGTCGGCAGGCCAGGCTGAAACGGTTGCTTCTCGAACCATCGGCGAGGACATAGAAGTCGATCTGGGTCATGACCGGGTGCCTGAG
>JARRNW010000022.1:0-17500 GCA_037384565.1 Candidatus Thiodiazotropha sp. | reverse complement strand
GCCGCACTCAGGGACAGATCGATTGGCCGGGCCTTGACCGCTATTCATCGAGAGCCGGACAGATCCTGGTGTGTCGAGTCCCTTGCCCGCACCGCCGGACTCTCCCGTTCGGGTTTTTCCGCCCGGTTTTCCCAACTGGTCGGGGAATCCGCGCTGCGCTACCTGACCCGCTGGCGAATGCAACTGGCCCGGGCGGAATTAATCGAATCCCGGACCCCGCTGGCAATCATATCCCAGCGAGTCGGATATCAATCCGAGGCGGCTTTCAGCCGGGCATTCAAACGGGAGTTCGGCTATTCACCGGGGTATCTGCGCAGACCTTCGACAGCGAACCTTCGGTGATTGAACTAGTGTGGTTTTTGTGGTTATCTCGTTCCCGCGCTCTGCGTGGGAACGAGTTGAAAACCCTTTCCTTTGAAATGACTCGTCCCAACCCCAAGTAGCGTCAATACATGGTTTCATGACTTAAGGGTCGCGGAAAAAAACACCCCTAACTCTTAATTTCCTCAGCCCTTATCTTGGGACGATCTGGTCTTCCCGCAGGTCCGGGGTGAAATATTCATCCGCGTCGTCAATATCCACCGGCGCACCCTGACTGTCGATCATGGGTTGCTCGAAGTCGTTCCATCCACGCATGCCTGTCTTGAGGGACACCACGTTCTGATAGCCAAGTTGCTGCATGGTGTAGGCAGCCAATACACTGCGATAGCCGGACCGGCAGACCACCACGATCTCCTGTTCCCGGGCCCGTACCAGTTCCGGAATGGTCTCTTCATAATCCCATTCGCAGGCCGACTCCAGAATACCCCGGGGGGCGAGAATTGCGTTTTCGATGTGCATGGCGTCATACTCATAGGGTTCACGCACATCCACCACCAACAGATCCGGATTCTCCTGCAGGCGCGTTTCCAGATCCCAGGGCATGATCTCTTTGACATCCTTGAGACATTCGTTGACCAGATTTAAATAACTCTTCATTTCACCCTCTGGAACATAGATTTTGCTCGACCGCGATCACTGCGGCCTCAACCCGGGAATGCACATCGAGTTTGCGCAGGATCGCCTTCACATGGAGCTTGACGGTTCCGTCGGAGATCCCCAGATTCCGTGCAATCACCTTGTTGCTCTGACCATCCGCCAAATGGCAGAGTATCTCACGCTCCCTGGGCGTCAGCTCATCCAGGGACGAGGCTACGGAATTGCTGCTGGGACGATCCCCCTGTACCGCCTTGGCCAGGATCCCGGTCAACTCCTTTGCCACCACAGTCTGCCCCCGGGTGATCTGCTGCAGGGCTTCGACCAGTTCATTCGGTTCCATGTCCTTGAGCAGATATCCCTGGGCGCCATTTTGCAGAGCCTCGATGACATCCCCCTCCTCGCGGCTGGTGGTGAGCATGCTGATAGGCATATCGGGATAGTGTTTGCGCAGTACGCTTAACACCTCGGTTCCGGTCATGTCTGGCATGCGCATGTCCAGCAGTACCGCATCCGGCCGCTCCTGGGCCACGGTTTCGATGCCTTTCAGACAATCACCGATGGCGATTACATCGATACCCCGGCGCTCCAGGAGTTCCTGGAGGCCGATGCGAAACAGCGCATGATCATCTATCAGCATTACCCGCATCTTATCTCACCTCTGTGGATTCGCTTCTCGCGCCCGGAATCTCCAGCTCCACCCGGGTGCCTTCCCCGGGTTCGCTCTCGATGTACAGTTCGCCACCGACCCGCCTGGCGCGCTCCTCCATGATCGACAGACCAATGTGCTCGCCCGGATTACCTTTTGGCGCGGCCCCTTCGAACCCGACCCCGTCATCTTCCACCAGAATGAGATATTGCCCCGCACTACGGCAGCGTAACAAGACTCTAACCGTGTGGGCTTTGGCATGTTTGCGTATATTGGCCAAAGATTCCTGGACAATCCTCAATGCTTGCATCTCCTGATTGGGCTCCAGATCGGTTTTCAGACAATCGGCCTGAAAAAAGGCGTGGATCCCGGTTTCCTGGTTGAACCGCTCCACCAGCTTACCCAGCGCCGTCACCAGTCCTCTCTGGTCGAGGGGCGCACGGAAACTGTTGATCAGTTCCCGTAGTTCGTCATGGGCTTCGTCCACCCCATTGTGAATTCTGCGTGCTTCCAGCAATGCCCTTGGGGACCCCCCATCGACCTGCAGGGTCTCCTCCAGCATGCGTACCTGGAAGCGCAGACTCGCCAGAGTCTGTGCCAGGGAGTCGTGAAGTTCATGGGCCAGGGAGGTCCGTTCCTCCATGATCGAGACCCGCCTTGCTTCCGAGTCAGAACGCTGTTTGGCCACCGCCATGCCCAGGTGACTGCCGATGGTATTGAGAATATCCAGCACATCCTCGCGCCCATCGTAGATGCCGGGTTTGTCCACGTACAGGTGATAGAAACCGAGTACATCACCGTGATACCACATGGGTACAGAGACCCGCTCGATCTCATCCGGCCCGAACATACGCCAACCGTTACGCTTGGAACACTGGCGGGTATCCTGCCGGCACAGGATGTCACCGGGGGACAGGGTAATGCCGCATTGGCAGAGCTTGATCGGCAGCAGTTCCTGCTCTTTGATGAGCCGATCCCTCTGATCGATACATCCGACCTGCCGTACCTTGTCTCCTGGCAGCACCAGATGAACGGTCGCGGAGCGGGCGTTTACCATCCGCTTGAACACCGCCATGTATTCCAGCAGCAGCTCGTCGAGATTCTCCGACTGGTTGATCCCGGCGGCCACGTCATAGAGTACCTGCAGGGAGGTGGTCTTCTGCGCCAACCGCCAGGTCTGGCGAGCCACCCGCACTTCCATGTCTTCATAGATGTCGGTCAATTCCTCACTCAGACTGTCGATATCCCGGGCCATACCGCTGAAAATGCCACTCTTCTCCGCCCCGCCCTTGCTGGCCACCGGTTCACCCTGGCAGACCTGGGTCACGGTGGTTTCCAGAGAGGCCAGGGGACGCAGCAGCTGGCTGCGTAATCGCACCAGAACGATCAACAGGGAAATACAGGCCAACCCCACGCCCAATAACAGCACTACCTGAAGAGCTGAGCGTCCGTCGGATTCACCGAGCAGCATCAGGATAGCCGTCAGACTGACTAAAAGGCTGCCTGAGAGAAATAATATCGGCAGCAACAGATTGCCAGCGAACAGAATACGCAGGCTCGGCCAGTGCCGGCGGTCGACCACAGCCTCAACCCGGGTCAGCCAGCGGTGCAAAGCACTGGCGGATGGCCGGTAAAGGTCTGTGTGCGGATTGTTTTTCAGATCAACTGTCATATCCTGACTCTACCATGATACGACACGACTTATTCAGTACCCGAGTTGTGCCAAATTTGGCGAAGTTGCGCCAGACGCCAGGCCTGAATCGCATCCCCTAGCACCTTGCCCGACAGACCGCTGCTGCGCAACTCCCCGGGAGTTGGGGCGCGAGCCACCGCACAGGCTTGATCGAGACGGGACATCAGCACCTTCTCAGACTCCGGCCACAGGGCCTGAGCGGCGGATATCAGATCCTGGTAGCGTTGCTCCTGCTGGTGCAGCCTGCCCTTCTGAATGAACCCAAGAAATGCCTCGGGTTTGTCCAACAACCGACTCAGGCCATCCACAGCCAGAAGGTCCTGAATCAATTGACCTGTGGAGCGGTCGATGTGCCAGGACTGAAGCCAGGCCGTCATATCCGCCTGTTTTCGGGCAACCCCGAACAGGACCACCGCGGTACGCACATCGGTATTTCCCTTGAGGGTCACCGCCCGTTTCAGGGAATCAAGGGGCCAGGCATCCGTCGCGACCGCATGTCCCGGAGCCTGGGACGGTAGAAGTTCGGCCAGTTCCGGCAGGATGCCTGGTAGCGCACCACAACGCAGCAGCACCTCGAAAAACCGCCAGGGTTGAGGCTCCCCCATCGCCTTGCGCATCTCCCGGGCAACCCGTTCGGGGGCGAGACTCTGCAACTCGGCGGCGCTGGCCATCTGTTGCATCAGACGCTGGGTGGCATGGGCCACCCGGAATCCCCAGCATCCCAATTTCGCCGCGAAACGGGCGATCCGCAGCAGTCGCACCGGATCCTCGACAAATGCGCTCGTGACATGGCGCAGCAGCCCATCTTCCAGATCCCGCCGGCCATGGCAGACATCGATCAGGTGTCCCTCCTCATCCATGGCCAGGGCGTTGATGGTGAGGTCCCGGCGCAACAGGTCGTCTTCCAGGGTGACCTCAGGACCACAGGAGACCTCGAATCCCTTGTAACCTGGAGCAACCTTGGTCTCCTTCCGCGCCAGGGCATACTCTTCACCGGTTTGCGGATGCAGAAACACGGGAAACCGCGGATCCGCGGGTTTGAACCCTTGGACAAGCATCTCCTCCGGGGTGGCGCCAACCACCACCCAATCGGTTTCCCGATAGGGGATCTCCAGCAACTGATCCCGTACTGCGCCGCCCACCCGGTAGATCTTCAACCGAACCTCCCGCAGTCACCACACAGCAAGGTGGGGGCACCTTCCGTCAGGACCATCACAAGGTCTCCTGCACCGCTTCGAGGGGGCTGTGATCCGCCTGTTCCTTCAGCTGCATATGCCACATCTGATGATAGCGGCCGGCGCGGGCCAGAAGCTCCTGATGGGTGCCCTGTTCCACGATCCGTCCCTGGTCCATCACCAGAATCCGGTCCGCATCCACAACAGTGGAAAGCCGGTGTGCGATCACCAGGGTAGTATGCTGTTTCGCCACCTCCCGCAGGGTCTCCTGGATCGCCTGTTCGGTCTTGGTATCAAGGGATGAGGTGGCTTCGTCAAAGAGTAGGATCTGGGGGCGTTTGAGCATCGCCCGGGCAATCGCCACCCGCTGCTTCTCGCCCCCCGACAGCTTCAGTCCCCGCTCCCCGACCACGGTCTGATAGCCCTCCGGCAGTTGCTCGATGAAATCCGCGATATGGGCCATTCGCGCCGCCGCTTCAATCTCCTGCCGAGTCGCTTGTGGGCGTCCGTAGGCCAAGTTGTAGAGAATCGATTCATTGAACAGCACCGTGTCCTGGGGCACGACACCAATGGTCGCTCGCAGACTCTCCTGAGTGACCTCGCGAATATCCTGACCATCGATCAGAATGCGCCCGGCGGTAACATCATAGAAACGGAACAACAGCCGGGACAGGGTCGATTTACCGGCCCCGCTGTGCCCGACCACCGCCAATTTCTCCCCCGCCCGAAGGGTGAAATCCACCTGGTGCAGGATCTGCCGCTCCGGCTGGTAGGCGAAGTCCACCGCCTCGAAACGCACCTCGCCGCCCTGCAGCACCAGTTCCCGAGCCTGTTCGTCATCTTGGATCTCTGGTTCACGTTCCAGCAGTTTGAAGATCAGATCCATGTCCGCGAGGGAGTATTTTATCTGCCGGTAGACGATACCGAGAAAATTGAGTGGTATGAACAGCTGCAGCATGAAGGTATTGACCAGCACCAGATCGCCGATGGTCATCTCACCGGCGATTACCCCATTGGCGGCGAAGATCATGATGAAAGTGACCCCGACGGCGATGATCGCACCCTGGCCGAAGTTGAGCAGGGACATGGAGGTCTGACTCTTAACCGCATTGTCCTCCCAACGGGACAGGGTCTCGTCGAAACGTTGCAGTTCGAACCGCTGATTGCCGAAATACTGTACCGTCTCGTAGTTGATCAGGCTGTCGAATGCCTGGCTGTTGGCCTGGGAATCGAGCCGGTTCATGATGTGGCGGTACTCCATGCGCCACTCGGTGACCGCCAGCGTGAAGCCCACATAGACCGCCACCGTGCCAAAAGTCACCAGGGTGAAGCGAATGTCATACTGGGTCAGCAACACCACTGCGACCAGGGTGAACTCGACCAGCATCGGCAGGATGCTGAACACCATGTAGTTAAGGATGGTGCTGACCGAGCGGGTACCCCGCTCCAGGTCCCGGCTGATCGCCCCGGTTTTGCGCTCCAGATGAAACCGCAGAGAGAGTTCATGCAGATGGGTGAGCACCCGGTTGGAGAGGTTGCGCATGGCCCGGTAGCGGACCCGGGCGAAGATCGCGTCGCGCAGTTCGTTGAACAGGGAGCTCGAGAGGCGCAGCACACCGTATCCGAGCAGCAGAAACAGGGGCAGCACCAGCAGGGTCTTGTCCCCTTTCTCCAAGGTATCGACGATCTCCTTCAATATCAGAGGGATCCCCACATTCGCAAGTTTGGCCAGCACCAGGCAGCCCAGGGCGAACAGAGCCCGTCCCCGGTAATCCCAGAGAAACGGCAGCATGTTGCGGAGATTGTGCAGGTCCCGCCGATCGGCGTGGACCTGCCCCTGATAGGCGATATGGTGCATGGGCGTTATTGAAACATTCAAAAAGCCGCATCTTATCGGAATTCAATCCGATGTGCGCGACCCGTATTCCCCTGTCCTGTGTCAGCCTATAACCCTAAAATTTTCAGGTCCATCATGATCCCCGGAGTTGATGTACAATAGGGCGTTCACATTTCCCTGAATCGATACAAGCCAATCACCATGAGCAACGATTGCAGTTACAACGAACTCTACCCCCTCCAGGTCCTGGACGACAGCATGGCCCCCGAGTTTCCGGAGAAGTGCATCATCGTTGTCGAACCCTCGGAGATCTGCGCCACCGGCGCCTTCGTCGTGGCGGAAGCCCAAGGTGATCGCTGGTTTCGCCAATTCATCTCCCAGGGGGATTCAAACAAACGCCTTGTGGCGCTCAATGACGGCTACCCGGATATTGAACTGAAGGATGGGGAATACAAGATCCTGGGCGTGATCGTACAGAGCAATATCGGGCGTAAGGTCAAACACTATTACCCCTATGTTCCAGGTGGTATTCCTCCCAAACCCATCACCACCGACTGATGTCTTTTTCCAGATTCGGGCTATGCTCTTAACTGAGTACTCGTTGCGTGACCTAATCGGATAGCGTCGATTCCCATCAAGCATGCCAGCGCTTCAAGTACCTGCGTCAGGAACCCCTGACCGTGGCGCCGATGCTGTCCACTTTGAAACTGTCAACAAACCCCAGAACGCCAACCATCCGTCTAGGAGGGGAACCCATGAATATCGATCTCGCGGATGTCACGCTGCATGTAGACGAAGCCCTGGACACCGGGCGTCTCGCCGAACTCGAGGAGGCCTTCCGCCAGCGGGAGGGCGTGGTCTCGGTCCATGTCAATGAGAAGCACCCCCATCTTTTCGTGCTTGAATACAATCCGGAAAGGGTCCACAGCAAGGATCTTCTTTCGATCACCCGTTTCAAGGGTCTGCATGCCGAATTGATTGGATTGTAAGGGCCTTGAAAATCAGAACTATCCGAAGAGGTATTCAGACAAGTAGTTTCGGTTAATTCTTTTTTCCAAGATCCTATATAACCCGGCATATTTAGGTGCCGGGTTAATAAACTCCCAACCGCCTGCCACGAACACACCCCCGGCAAGCAGGATGGGGGCGAGCGTATCCCCGACTCCCAACGGGAGAGAGGACGGGTGTATGGCGCCTGAATGTCCACCCTGCCCATTCGGCGGATATTTTTCACTCCGATCTGATAACATCCCGCCTCATACAGTCCGTTCCCGGTAATGACCCTTCCCCCCCGGTCAACGGAGCGGCAGCACAAGCACAACTCATAACAATCAGGACAGGATTCAGCAGGAGTCTGGAAATGAAAAGAGTGACTATCGTGGGCAGCGGTTTTGCCGCCCTGACCGCCGTAAAAACCCTGCGCAGTCAGGATCGCGAGGCAGAGATCACGCTCGTCAGTCCGCGCGCGGAATTCCACTATCTGCCCGGTTCGATCTGGATTCCATCCGGGATCCGCGAGCCGGAGAACCTGATCATTCCACTGAAGTCGTTCTTCTCCCGTATGCAGGTCAAGCACGTTCAGGCCGAAGCCACTGGCCTCAGTGAAGACGGCAGGACCCTGGAAACCACTGTGGGACCGATCGAAAACGATGGACTCATCATCGCCTCCGGGGGGCAATTCATCAAAAAACTACCCGGTATCGAACACGCCATCACACCCTGCGAAGGTATCGACGCGACCATGCGGATCCGCCAGCGTCTGAAAGAGATGGATGGGGGCATCATCGCCATTGGATTCGCCAGCAACCCCAATGAGCCCAGCGCCATGCGCGGTGGGCCTATGTTCGAGTTCCTGTTCGGTATTGATCGGCAACTACGGCTCGAGAAACGTCGCGACCATTTCAAACTGGTGTTTTTCACCCCGGCGGAGAATCCCGGACAACGGCTCGGACCCAAGGCCGTCAAAGGCCTGGTCACGGAGATGGAGAAGCGGGAGATCGAAACCCACCTGGGCCACAAGATGGTGAAATTCACTCCGACCACGGTGGAAACTCAGGGTGGCGTGTTCGACGCGGACCTGATCCTGTTCATGCCCGGCATGACCGGCAACGCCTGGTTCGATAATACCGCCCTGCCCCGCTCCCCGGGAGGATTGATCAAGGCCGACGCCCAATGCCGCGTGGAAGGCTTGCAGCGGGTCTATGTGGCAGGAGACTCCGGCAGCTTCCCCGGGCCCGATTGGATGCCCAAACAGGCCCATATGGCGGACCTGCAAGCCACCGCCGCCGCCCGCAACCTGCTGGCGGAGTGGCGGGGTGAAGCGCCCCGGGAGACCTTTAAGGTGGAACTGGTGTGTATCGTGGACAGCCAGACCAGTGGTATGCTGGTTGCACGCACCCTCAAACGGAACATCGTCATGCCGAATATGGCGGTCTTTCACTGGCTGAAGAGGCTTTTCGAGTGGTGGTACCTGCGCCAGTTCCGTTGACCTGCGGCCTCACTCAGGCCGCTGCGGTATCCCGGATGTTTCAAGCCTGTCGTTGAACTGAGGACAGGCGGGCACTGACAAACAGTTCACTCAGGATAGTAGTGTGACAGCGAAAAACAGTAACGCAGTATCCAAGGAGGAACTGCGTGCCCTGCTCAGACAGGAGGAACAGAAAAGCGAGCGTTATGCCAATTATGCCCGCTTGCTGCTGACCTTACTCTACTTCGCTATCGCCGTCGGAATCCGCAACCAACTGCCCCCGCATTCGCTACATGCCATCCTCATCGCCGCCCTGTTAAATCTGCTGTATGGACTACTGATCCTCAAGGCGCTGCATGGGCCGAAACATCCCAACTGGGTCAAATATCCCTCGATCAGCATCGATATCCTGTTACTTTCAATTGTGATCTACAGCTTCGGATCCTTCCGCACATTCAAGACGGAGGCCTTTCTGCTCTACTTTTTGTGGATTGGCCTGAGCACCCTACGGTTTACCCCCTGGCTGACCCTGGCGGCAGGTCTGCTTAGTCTCTTCTCCTACGGGCTGATCGTGTTTCTTGCAATTGACGGACATAGCATCGAACTGGGGACAATCACCGACGAGTTCATATCGCCCAGAGTAAGTCTGGTCAACGTCGTGTTACGCCTGCTGTTTCTCAGCTCATTCATCGCGCTCTCGGTCTACATCGCCTATGTGTTCCGGGTAGTCGCATCGAAAGCCATGAGCGAAAAGATCCTCCAGGTTCGCACGCATGAAATGAGCAACACCCTGAATCAGTTGCGAGAGACCCAGAAGGCCCTGGCGCAAAAGAACCGGGAACTTGCCACCCTCTCGGAAATCGACGGACTGACTCAGCTTTACAACCGACGCAAACTCGACCAGATCATGACCGATGCACTGCAGCAACAACAGCGAACCGAGTCACCACTGGCGCTGATCCTGCTCGATATCGATCATTTCAAAAGTTTCAACGACCGCTTTGGACACCAGATCGGAGACCAGATTCTTCGTACCCTCGCGGAACTGCTTGGCAATTCCGCTCGTGGCAACGATTTCATCGGCCGCTGGGGTGGTGAGGAATTCCTGATTCTGTGTCGGGAAACCGATCTCGAGACTGCCCGGCAGATCGCGGAACGATTGCGCCTTGCCATCCAAAACCACGCATTCGGGGACCCGGACCGGGTAACCTGCAGCTTCGGTGTCACTCAATATCTGAAAGATGACAATGGCGACAGACTGTTACAGCGCGCTGACGAGGCGCTCTACCAGGCCAAGGCCGAGGGTCGGAACCGAGTCTGTTTTCGCTGACCCTAACCTATCGGTTATTAACCGGAATGCTTCCTGAGGCGGCGTATGAGCGTGCCAGTCCCAAGCCTTCTCCACGGTCCGGTGGTAGCCCAACAGCCGGAGGTTCCCGAGGGTTTGTAAATCATTCGAGGATTGCCGGTAACATCTCAGCTTCGAAAGACAATGGATGACAGGTCTGTCGCTCATGTGCTCAAATTCACGCAAAGGATTTTCAATCCTGATGAACAGTGCGCACGCGCAAGGACTTTCCGTCACACAACCACAACAACCCAGATGTTTTATCCCCTACGTGTATACCCCATTCCAAATTGAACCCGAATTCCTCTATGCCTGGCTACGCAATCCACGCCAGATCGGTGCGATCTGGCCCAGCGGCTCGGGACTGACCCATGCCATGGCCGCGCAGATTCAACGGCCCCAGGGTATGGTAGTGGAGCTGGGCGCTGGTACCGGCGCGATAACCTCTGCGCTGCTGAACCAAGGTCTGTCTGAACAGCAGTTGTTGGTAGTGGAGAAGGATCCGCTGCTTGCCGCGAAACTGGCCCGCCGATTTCCCGGTTTGAAGATCGTCCAGGGCGATGCGACACGCCTGTCTGCCCTGCTCGTTGAACGGGAGATTGGTCCGGTGGATCAGGTGGTCTCCAGTCTGCCATTACTAAGTCTGCGCCGACAGACCCGGATCCGGATTCTGTCACAGGTCATGCGTAGCCTGGCGCCCCAGGGCAGGTTGATACAGTTCACCTATTCACCACGCCCCCCGATCGCGACCCGCCTGGCGGAGTCCCTCCAGGTGCATGGAACCCGTATGCAGCGAGTGTTGTGGAATCTTCCTCCGGCCCATGTCTGGGTCTATACCCGCATGGCATTTACTTAAGGAGTCGCCCGGCAGCAAACCGGCGATCGCCGGATGAGAGTAAAACAACCTCAGGCGTAGAACCTGTCAGATTGTGTCCCGGCCTCGTTCAAGGTCGGCAGGAAAGTCCACATCGCGCAGAACGCCGGGATCTCCGCAGGGCACAAGCTCTAACCGGCGGGCCTCGGCCTTCAGCAAGTGGCGCGCCCCCGCTTCCCCCGACAAACCACTCAAGCGTCCCCCCCACTCCGCAGCAAACCCGACCGGATGTCCCCGCTGGCCACGATAGACCGGCGCCACCAAAGAAGCCCCCGACCCAAGACGCCGGACCAGCGCCTCAAGGGTGCGCAGTTCCACCCAGGGCATATCGCCCAGGGCGATCAGCCAACCCGCGGCCCCAGCCGAGGCGCGCACCCCCAAAGCCAGACTGTCCCCCAGACCCGCCCCAGGATAGGGATTCTCAACCAGACGGATCGGAACCTCACTCAGAGCCTGTTTGAGCAGTATGTCCTGGGGACGCACCACCGCGATGCTTTCAGGCACTACCTGCACCAGACGCCGGGCCGCGGCCGCTGCCACCCGCGCCCCATCATCCATAGGAGCCATGAGCTTGTTGCCGCCAAAGCGCTCACCGCGACCTGCCGCCAGCAGCACCCCCACGATGGCTGTCATGGATGCATCACACCCTTGAGATTGCGCACAGCGGTAATTTGCGCAAGGATCGAAAGTGCAATCTCCGAAGGTCGTTTGCTACCGATGGGCAGTCCCGCCGGGGCATGGATTCGGGTAATTGACCAGGGCTCTACCCCCAGGGTTTGGAGGCGCTGACGACGGCCCTCTGCCGTACGGGTCGAACCTAACGCACCGATGTAGAATGCGGGGCTCTCAAGGGCCGCGAGAAGCCCGAGATCATCCAATCGGGGATCGTGCGCCAGGGTCACGATGGCGCTGCGCGCATCAGTAGAACGAACGATCTCGTCATCCGGCATGAGGCGGGACAAGTCAACCCCTTCGGTTTGCAGCGGTTCGGCGTAGGCGTCGGGTCTGGGATCGCAGATCGTCACCCGATACCCCAGGGGCACCGCCATCCCCGTGAGATAACGAGCGATTTGACCGTCGCCAATGAGTATCAACCGCCATCCCGGTCCAAAGGTTTTGCAAACCTCCGTACCGCTTATCTGAAACTCGATTCCCTGGGGCTCAGAATCCAGACTCACGGCCCCTGTCTCCAGATTCACCCGTCGACGGACCCGTTTATTCTCCTCCAACAGGCCGGCCAATAAGCGGAACGAATCTTGTGTATCAAGCCGTTCCACAAGGAGCTCCAAGCGGCCACCACAGGGGAGGCCCATGCGCCCCGCTTCTGCCGGATCCATACCGTAGACGATTCGGCAGGGGAACCCGGTTGCCAGTGACCCGTCGCGGAATTGCTCCGCCAGTTGCTGATCCGCGCAACCGCCACTGACTGAACCGGCACAGTGCCCCGATTTATCAATGGCAAGCAACGACCCGGGGGGCCGGGGGGAGGAGCCCCAGGTCCTCAACACTGTGACCAGGGCCACCGAATGCCCCGTCTCCAGCCAGTTCAGAGCCGTCCGGACGACCGCTTGATCTTCCATCACCTGCATTACGGCAACCGCAAGGGCAACTCTCGCAGACGGTGTCCGGTGGCGGCGAAAACCGCATTGGCCACTGCCGGGGCAATCACCGGGGTAGCCGGCTCCCCGACGCCTGTGGGTGGATTCGCCGAGTGCACAATATGCACCTCGACCCGAGGCATTTGGTCAATACTCAGAACTTTGTAGTCATCGAAATTACTCTGCTCAACCCGCCCGTCCTTGAACGTTATGGCGCTTTCCAGTACCGCCGAAAGGCCAAACCCCATGCCGCCTTCCATCTGGGCGCGAACCGAATTCGGGTTGACTACGATGCCACAGTCAACGGCGATCACCACCCGTTCGACACGAATCCGCCCTTGTGCCACATGGACTTCCGCCACCTGGGCCACACAGGTATTGAACGATTCATGCACCGCAATGCCACGTCCCCGGCCCGTCGGGAGAGGATCGCCCCAGCCGGACTTCTCCGCGGCCAGATTCAACACCGCCAGATGTCTGGGTTGGTCAGCCAGCAGAACGCGTCGGTAGTCCAGTGGATCCTGTCCCGCATGGGCGGCCAGTTCATCGATGAAACTCTCGACCGCGAATGCGGTGTGGGAGGAACCGACGGAACGCCACCAAAGTACGGGAACGGGCAACTCCGGTGAATGCAGTCCCACGCGAAGATTTGGAATGTGATAAGGCAGATTCGCCGCCCCTTCCACAGAGGTTCGATCCACCCCCTGGCGGACCCCATGGGATTCCAGGTTTGTCCCTCTGAGAATCGATTGTCCGACAATGCGCTGATCCCAGACCCGGGGCATCCCCTGTTCATCCAGCACACCCTTGATACGATGCAGATAGGCGGGCCGGTAGTAACCACCCCGGGTGTCATCCTCCCGGGTCCAGATCAGTTTTACCGGAGTACCTGTCGGCAAGGCCCGGGCAATACGCACCGCCTCCAACAGATAGTCCGCCGCCGGGTTGGCGCGACGTCCGAACGAGCCCCCCGCATAGAGCATATGGATACGCACCTGTTCCGCGGGAATCCCCAGCAGCTCGGCCACCTGGTGCTGATCCCCGGTCTGTGCCTGTTCCCCGTTCCAAATCTCGCAACCCTGCTCATCGAGACGAACCACACAATCCATGGGCTCCATTGCGGCATGCGCGAGGAAAGGCACCTGATACTCCACCTCGAGGACCTGCCCGGCATCCCGCAGGGCGGATGCCACATCCCCGGTTTCCCGGGCCAGGGCACCCGGTGTCGCCGCCAGCTTACGGTACTGCTCGAATATCTGCCTGGATCCTTCCGAGAAGGCATCATACTCATCCCAGACAATGGACAGTGCATCACGACCCTGCTGTGCGCTCCAGAAATCTTCCGCCACCACCGCAACCCCGCTGGGTAGCTCCACTACCTGGTGCACCCCTTTGATCGCTTGGGCCCGCGCGGCGTCGACCAGCAGCACCCGAGCGCCGAACCGGGGCGGATGCCTCACCACCGCGGTCAACAGACCGGAAAGACGCAGATCCTGGGTAAAAAGCGCCTGCCCATTGAGCTTGCCCGGGGTATCTTTGCGCGGCGCCGACGTACCGATCAGCTTGAATGCCTTGGGATCCTTCAAGCGGACTTGTGCCGGCACCGGTTCTTCCGCGGCCTCGACAGCCAGCGCACCGAAGCGGAGTTTTTGTCCGCTGGCTGTATGCCGCACCACACCGGAAACGACCTCGATCTCCTCAGCAGGCACCTGCCAACGGCGTGCCGCGGCAGAGATCAGCATCTGCCGGGCCGCCGCGCCGGCTCGACGCATCTGTTCCCAGGCATTGGCAATGGAGTTGCTGCCCCCTGTGCCCTGGACTCCACCCCAGGCGAGATTGCTGTATCGACTCGGATCTGCCGGCGCCCCCTCCACCCGAATCCGGGACCAATCCGCATCCAACTCTTCTGCCACCAGCATGGCCAGGCCTGTGTAGATACCCTGCCCCATCTCCAGATGCTTGGAGATCACGGTGACCCGATCATCGGGACCGATGTTGAGAAAGGCGTTGGCTTGCCACTCACCGGATTCAGAGACCCGGGGATAGCCCTCGTAGCCTGATTTCCGGGCGTCGCGGCATCCCATCGGCAGGATCCCCAGGGTGAGACCGGTCAGGGTCAGACCTCCGGCCAGCAAAAGGCGGCGCCGACTCAGGTTGCACAGATCAGGGGTATTCATAGATCCGCCTCACGCAGCATACGAGCAGCCCGATGGATGGCCTGACGAATCCGAGAATAGGTCGCGCAACGGCAGAGATTGCCCCGCATCGCAGTGTCGATCTGAGCATCCGTGGGCTGTTGCGTCTGGCTCAACAGGGCGGCGGCCGAGAGGATCTGTCCGGATTGGCAGAAGCCACACTGGACCACTTCCAACTCCCGCCAGGCTGCTTGGACCGCTTGCCCCGAAGGGCTATCCAGGCCCTCGATGGTGGTAACGGATTTGCCCACGACCGCCTCCAGGGGAAGCTGACAGGCCCGTGCCGGAACCCCCTCCAGGTAGACGGTACAGCTGCCGCATTGACCCATACCACAGGCGTACTTGGTGCCCGTCAGTCCCAGGTGATCGCGAAGCACCCATAACAGGGGCATCCGCGGATCCAGGTCCGTCCCAGGTGATCGCGAAGCACCCATAACAGGGGCATCCGCGGATCCAGGTCCACCGAGTGCGTGATACCGTTGACGATCAGTTTGAACACACAGTATCTCCTTGGAGTCAGACGCCATGCCCGAGGATGTCGAAACATCCGGCACGATCTTCCCTCGTATCACTAGAAGAATGTATTTTTCAACCCGTCTATGATAGGTTTGCGATCCCTTGTTTTCCAGAAATTGCGCAAAAAGCCGCTAATCGTGTGAGGTGTCTCGGATTGCGTGATTCCAGAGGCCCACACGGACCTCAAGGCGAGGCGCGTCCTAAGGGCACTCCCCTTCGGGTGCATCACGCAGGCGAGGCTGATCCTTATCAAACGATGTAATGCAGGATTGGGGCCTGTGCGGGACTCCCTCCGGGCGAAACATCAAGCCATCGACGGCGCCACAGATGGCGGTTTCAGTGTTTCTATGTAAACAGACGGCCATGGCAGGCGATATCGATGAACGAGAAATTCAAACACAATCTGCTTGTTCCATTAAACCGCGGACTGAGTGATGCGGCGTGGGTGGAATTCCAGCAAAGCATCCGGCGGTTTTTGTTCGCCGTCAGCCTCAGTGCCGTATTTCTGATTGCGCAACGACTTGACCCGTCATCCGCCCTTCGCAACGCAATCCCACTATCCATCGGATACACCGGGTTTTCACTGGCCTTTCTACTCTCTTTCCGGTTGTACAAACAGGCCTCCCCTACCCGCAAACTACTAACCCTGCTTGCCGACCAGGGCGTCACCTGTCTGGCGATGCACAGTCTCGGCGAACAGGGGACCCCACTGTTGAGTATCATCTTCCTGATCACTATCGGATATGGTGTGCGGTACGGTTCCAGATATCTCTATCTCGGCAGCCTGATCTCTTCCATTGGACTATTGGCGCTGACCCTGGTCAGCCCTTTTCTCAGTAGCCACCCCCTGCTGGGCATGAGCCTGATTATACTGAATCTCGGCGTATCCCTGTTTGTCTCACATCTGTTCAGGACCCATCAGCCCCCCCGCACCCCCAGCAATACAACCCGGACCTCAGCCCCGGAATCTGATGGAAAACCAGCGCCAGACATAGCCGATGACAACTCATCTGAACCCAAGATCTCTACTCCGAAACGGGCCCTGCTCATGACGGAGAGCCTGAGCCTGTATCAACGTCTGGAACAGCAGTTGAAGGTCTGGGACATTACCTGTGACGCCATCAGTACCCCGAAGGCACTCAGTCAGAGGATCTCCACCCAGCCACCCTCCCTCATCCTGGCGGACCTACAACACTTGGATGATCCCCGAGCCGAGCTATTGATCAGTTCGAATCTTGCACAAAGAATGCATATACCTTTCATTCTGATCGCTCATCACTCCCAGGATCCCAGCAGCGAACTACTACCGGACCACAATGCTGTCATCAGGGATTCAGAAGACCGGCGTCAGTTGTTTAATACCATTCACAACGCCCTTGAAGGGACCGAACTGCCCGAGGGCGTCCCCTCCCTGCATCGTTGGCAGGCAACCCGGGGGGGCGGCAGATTCCGCATACTGGTCGCGGAAGAGAGTTCCGTAACCCGTCTGGTCCTGCAGGAAACACTGGGTAAAGCGGGGTATGAGGTGATCCTGACCGAAACCGGAGAGGTCCCGAGATCATCCGTGAACACCGAGTGGGATACGGATTGAGTCGCTGGATTCCGTTTATCGTGCTGACCCCACAGATATCCAAAACCATTCTGGCCGAATGCCACTCCGCAGGCGCTGACCAGGTTATCAAAATGCCGTTGAACGTCACCGAGTTGCTCAGTGGCGTTACCCGTCTGATTCATAGCGTACCGGGTTCCGCTAAGGCATCCGAGCGGGGGACCCCGCTCAGGGCGACACCACTGTCAAGCGTCCAGCTCCCCTACCTGGATCTTGAAACTCTCGACATGCTTACCCGACTGAGTGAAAGGGAAGACTTTTTCGAGGAACTGTTATACAACTTCCTGGACGTTATCTACGCCTGAGCCACACTCATGGCCAATGCCTTGAACGCTCAGGATATCGATCAATTTCGGGAAGAGATCCACGCGGTGAAAGGCGCCGCCAGCAGCATTGGAGCCAGTCATCTGCTCAATCAGGCGACGCAACTGTACCGGCTCTCGACTAACGAGATCCGTCAGCAAGGGTTGCGTGGCTATGATCAGATAAACCAGTCCATCGAAGAGACTCGACAGGCCCTGGAGGAGTACGTCCGGGAACACAACCTGGATATCCGTATTCGAT
>JARRNW010000021.1:0-15705 GCA_037384565.1 Candidatus Thiodiazotropha sp. | reverse complement strand
TTGTCGTAGGTATGCATGGCTTAAACCCAATGAGACATAAAAAAACCCTGGTGAACATCCGTTTGTTAACGGGCCCACCAGGGTCATCACATCACTCACCTGGAGGCCCCTGCCTCCACCCGTGAGCGAAGGCTAGTAACTATTTGTCAAAATGCACGAACGATCACTTGCCTCGCCAAAAGGCGCGAGGACTATTTCACGGATCTGTGTGCTTGTTTTAGACATAACATATTGCTCAATCAAGGGAGGCAGAAGCTAACATCGAATTTCGTTCAGGTCAATTATTCCTAACAAAAAGGCTTGAGTCTCAGAATCGAGAATGCTAGTCTCTGCAACATTCAACACCCCATATCAGGAAAAACGGCTTCATCATGAAGGCAGCAACATTATTCGAGAGTAAGCAAGCAGCGATTTCTGAGGCGTTCGGCCTAGTTGCGCCTGACTGTTATGCATATTCATTAACCTAGCCTTCACCATTGGAGGCCATCAGAGCCTCCGCGCAATAATCAACCCGGTAGCTCTGACAGAGCACCGGGTTTTTTAGTTTCTGGTTGAGCGAAATTTAAAATGATTGATTTAAAAAACAACTTTGATGAATTCAAATGGTGGTTTTACTAAGGACTCCCGGTTGTCTATGCCTGGAGGATCGAGATCTAACAGGCGATTAACATATCAGCCTGTTAGGTTAACACTTAACAGGTTTTTTTGTGTCTGTGTAAGACAGTCACAAAACACAGCGTTTGGCGCGCCAACAAAAGGAGCTGATTGTTCGTCTAGCTATCGAAACAAAAATCAGCATTTATTGAGACCTAAAACAATAGGAGCAAGAAAATGGTAGAGAAAGTGCATGTGAATGTCGGCACCATCGGTCATGTAGACCATGGAAAAACAACTTTGACCGCTGCCATCACACAAGTACAAGCACTTCGGCTTGGCGGCCAGGCGTTGTCGTTCGATCAAATCGACAATGCACAAGAAGAAAAGGAGCGAGGTATCACCATCAACACCTCGCATGTGCAGTACGAGTCCGAAATTCGGAACTATGCACATATCGACTGCCCGGGTCACGCTGATTATGTGAAAAACATGATCACCGGTGCTTCGCAAATGGATGGCGCAATATTGCTGGTAGATGGCACTCAAGGCGCAGCGAAGCAAACGATTGAGCATATTTTGCTTGCACGTCAGGTAAACGTCGAGACAATGGTGGTATTCGTCAACAAGATGGATATGCTAGAACCCGACGAGCGCAGTGAAATGGCTGAACTGATCGAGATGGACACCGGAGCGTTGCTGGAAACCCAAGGCTACGATAACGTCACATTCGTATTTGGAAGCGCTTTGAGGGCACTGAAAGCCGTTGAGCGTGACGACATCGATTCGCCTGATACACAGTGCATCAAGGACTTGATAGACGCGATGGACCGCGATATCCCTGACCCTGTCCGGGACTACGACAGCCCGTTCATGATGCCGATTGAAGGTGTCAACACGATTGCCGGACGCGGAACAGTTGTAACCGGCCGTATTGAGCGCGGTGTAGTCCGTGTAGGCGACACTGTTGAAATCATTGGTCTTAATGATGCCGATGATCGGCAGGTTGTGGTGACGGGAACTCAAGCCTTTAGGAAAGATGTCCCGATTGCCAAGGCTGGTATGAATGTCGGGTTGCTGTTGCGTGGCGTGAAACGCGAAGAAGTTCAGCGTGGTCAGGTGTTGACTGTTCCCGGCGTGGTGAAACCCTGCCGCAAGGCCAAAGCACGTATCTTTGTCCTGAGTAAAGAGGAAGGCGGCAGGCATACGCCATTCGGCAGCGGTTACCAACCACAATTCTTCTTCGGCACCACCGATGTAACGGGTGTGATCGATGTCGAGAATGACAGTGGCCTGGTACACCCTGGCGATCAGGTGGATATTCGTTTTGAACTCCACAAACCTGTCGGGATAGAAAAAGGCGTGCGTTTTGCCATCCGTGAGGGCAGCAAGACGGTCGGCGCTGGATTCGTAACCGAAGTGCTGACATGAAAGTCTAGGCACAAAACCTGCTTCCGATGTCCGGAACCGCTGTTTGCTCCGGCATCGGAAGTCTTTTTTCTATTACTCGTAATTTTTGAATAATTACTGGACACCCGTTAATTGGATCGGAGCCTGATTTCGGTCCATATCAGCTTAACCTCCCCAACGCGATGATATAGCGGTAACTATGCAGTAAAGCATGGTTTGTTCGGGGTAGAACCCAAGTACGTGGCCGTTTACAATTAAATAGTTATTTAGCCCAACCCGAATGCTCAGAAGCATTGCCCATGATCGACACGATTACTTTCTCGGCCAAAATAGTGTTTTTCCATCATTTACAGGATCAATTACTATGAAAACGAAGAACTTATTTGCGTCATTAGTGATTACATTTCTTTTTGGATGCTCAGATAAAGGCCCGAGCTATCCGAGCGCAGAAGGAAAACCCTACCCGTATATACATAAAATCGGGTGCGAGTTCAGCATTGTTGAAGAACGTAGCAAGGCTTCTATTAGTTCACCAAAGGTGGAAGGAATGCCTGGCGCGGAAGCCTCTGCCTCTATTACTCTTGGCGAACTGTCAATTACGGTATCCAATTGTCTGGTAGAAGACAATCCGCATGGATTGCCGATTTATGAAGATTGATATCTTGACCCAAGCTTCGACAATCCGTGCATACTGATCTGTTACGGATCAGACACTCGGTACAGCGAGTGAAAGCGATGCCAAAAAGTTACAGATCTACCATTGCCCTGAAGTTTTTCGCTGGCCGATCCTGATTACAGTGGTCCTACTCTGCACACCCTGAGAGTGCATGTGCATTTCGGCGTCCATTTCATAGCTAAAAATCCGCGCATTATTTTATGACTCCCTTTGCGAGAAAGGCATCTCTCGTCAATGTCTGACGTAACGGCAAGTCCCCTTTCTCTCGAATCTCAATGTTCATCGCAAAAAACCAAACATCCTTTGGCGTTTCGACATAACCAACATACCAGCCAATCTGCGGATCCACTCGAGCCGACCAACCTGTCTTCGCCCACAGCGAATAATCCGGCGTTGTTTCCACAAGCATGATCTGGCGGAGCGTATCATAGGATGATGCACTGAACGGATGGGCACGCAGATACACATTCTTTAAGAATTCAACTTGCTCAAGTGCGCTGATTTGCAGAGCGCCGTCAAGCCAGAACGTAGTTTTATCGAATGGTTCACGTAATTCTCCGTAAGCGGACGTATGCAAATAACTCCGATATTTCTCTGCGCCGATTTGGCGCGCAAGTTTCTGAAAGCACCACACACATGAAACTTTGAACGCGCTTTCTAATGTCTGGTCATGATTCCAATCTGAAAAATCATATTGATGCCCATCCCATTTCAGCACTTCGTCCTTACCGGAAACGACAGTCTCTTCAAGCGCAATCAGTGTATTCAGTATTTTGAATGTTGATGCGGCCGGAAATCTTTGATTCGCGCGGAGATTGTTGTGAATGAAGGTCTGAGCGTTGTGTAACGACGAAAGTACTATCGTTCCCTCTAAGCCCTGCTTGGAAAAAAGCTTAGCAAGCACCTGATCTTCAGCGACTACTGACGATGACCCTAGAAAAATTAAGCATGTTAAGAATGAGATAACGTGTTTAATCATATATTAACCATGTATTTATGCATCCGCGTGATCCTTCACAGTTACCCGTTTCAAGGTCCTTTTTACTATTCCCTTCAGTGCGACTGGATTTCTCAAACTCAGCCTACTATGTTCCATAAGACATCACATCAGCATGGAGCTACCGCCCACCTGATCTTTCCCGTGTTAATGCCTGATCTTGGGTGATACGAATGTCGCACCTAATAATTTACAGCGGGCTTGGTTCAAAGCGCCTTTTCCATTAACGCTGCGATTGCATGCCGCACTGCCTGCGTAGCATCACGAGGGTTCGGTTCATATTGCGCACGAATAATAGCACCGTCTACTATTAGAGCGATCACTTCGGCTAGTTGCTGCTCATTCTTATGCGATTGCGTCAGCAATCCTTCTATGATACCCGTCATATCATGCTTGTGGCGACGAGTAACTGCCACGATATCAGGGAACTCACCACCAAGTTCACTCAAGCTGTTAATAAATGCACAACCGCGAAATCCTTCCTGCTCAAACCACTCGGCAAGAGTCGGTTCCAAGGCCGCTAAATTGCCACCGTGTCGTGATAAAGCGTCTCTGAACCAAGCTAGCCAAAGCTCGTGTCGATAGTCAAGGTATGCGCGAATCAGGTCGTTCTTGCTGGGAAAATGACGATAGAACGTCACTTTTGTGACCTGTGCTTCCGAGATGATTCTATCGATTCCTGTCGCTCGTATCCCGTCCTGGTAGAAGAGACGGTGCGCTGTAACCAAAAGGCGTTCGCGGGCAGAAGAGGCTTTTTTCTTCATAGGTGGGGGGTTCAGCGATTCCATGCACGGAGTGTAGACAAGTTAGTCTACCTAAGCTAGACTTTCGATGTAGACAGACCTGTCTACATCGAGCTTCAGGAGACGACCATGGAATCCAAACTGCCGCTACCACCGTTTACCCCCGAAACAGCCACGAAAAAAGTTCGTTTGGCGGAAGATGCCTGGAATACGAGGGACCCTGACAAGGTTGCTTTGGTTTATACGGAAGATACACGCTGGCGCAATCGAACAGAATTTCCAGTAGGCCGCGAAGAGGTTCGTCAATTCTTGCACCGGAAATGGGCTAGGGAACTGGATTACCGATTGATCAAGGAAATGTGGGGTTGTTTGGAGAATCGAATCGCCGTCCGGTTTGCGTACGAATGGCACGATGATTCCAATCGTTGGTTCCGATCCTATGGTAATGAGAATTGGGAGTTTAACGAGCAGGGTTTCATGACGCGTCGCTTTGCGAGCATTAATGACCTTCCAATAAAAGATTCTGAGCGAAAATTTCACTGGCCACTGGGGCGTCGACCAGATGACCACCCAAGTTTAACGGATCTGGGGCTATGAGCTAGATCAGTAGCTCATACTATTGGGCGATGTGGCTTGCCCCATCGAAAAACAGGCTTAAGCAAGCACCATTCGGACCTTGGCCCTTTGGGCTGCACTCTTGAACATAATGAACATTCATTCTATTATCAAGATCAGTTCACACCAGTCCGCAGGGAACCCATCCACCCGGTCGGCCCAAAAGCCCTGCCGGCAAAGCACAACGAGCAACTGTACAAGTCACAATGACAAGCACCATGAATCCGCGACTCTCCAGCCTCACCGGGATCCCAGCCGAGTCCCTGCAGGGCGGTAAGCTCGGCCTGGAGAAAGAGGGTCTGCGCGTCACCCGGGATGGACGCATATCACAACACCGTCACCCCCTGGCGCTGGGCTCCGCCCTCACCCACCCGAGCATCACGACCGATTTTTCCGAGGCCCAGCTGGAGTTGATCACACCGCCCGGCGACTCGGCCCGGGAGGCGCTGGCCAACCTGGCGGACACCGAGTCCTTCGTGCATCGCAATCTGGGTGACGAACTCGTCTGGCCCGCCAGCATGCCCTGCCGACTCGACGACGACAGCGAGATACCCATCGCCTGCTACGGGCGCTCCAACGATGGCCTGACCAAGCATGTCTACCGGCGCGGCCTGGCCCATCGCTACGGGCGCATGATGCAAACCATCGCCGGCGTCCATTTCAATTTCTCCTTCTCCGAGGCGCTTTGGCCGTTGCTACAGGAGCAACGGGGAGCTGACGCAGCAATGATCGATTTCAGCTCGGAACGCTACATGGCGACCCTGCGCAACCTGCAGCGCTACGACTGGCTGCTGCTCTATCTCTTCGGCGCCTCCCCGGCCGTCCACAACGGTTTCCCCGGCGCCGATGACAAGTTGCAGAAGCTCGACCGGGAGACCGCTTACGCCCCCTTTGCCACCTCCCTGCGCATGAGCAACATGGGCTACACCAACCGACTGCCGACGGGTCACGGGGTATTCATCGACCACAGCAGCCTGGAGGCCTATACCGCCTCCCTGGGCCACGTGATGGAGACGCCCCACCCGCCCTACGAGATGATCGATGTGCGGGTCGGCGAGCAGCGGCGTCAGCTCAACAGCCACCTGCTGCAGATCGAGAACGAGTACTACACCGACGTGCGTCCCAAGCAGATACTCCACCCCGGAGAGACCCCGTTGAGCGCCCTGCGTCACCGGGGAGTCCGCTATCTGGAACTGCGCGTCCTCGACATCAACCCCTTTTCACCCAGCGGCGTGACCCTGGAACAGCTCCATTTCCTCGAACTGTTTCTCCACTTCTGCCTCTTCACCGACAGCCCGGCCCAGGATCGCCGACAGACGGAACGCAACTGCGCCAACCTCAACCGCACCGCCTATCAGGGACGGCATCCTCACCTGAAGCTTGAACGGGACAGTGAGCGGGTCTACCTGAGAAGCTGGGCATTGGAACTGTTCGACGCCATGCTGCCCATGGCCGAGCTGATGGACGCCAGCGATAGCGACGACCGCTATGTTCAGTCACTCGAACAGCAGCGCGCCTGCCTGGAGAGACCGGAGCTGACCCCCTCCGCAAGACTGCTCTCCACCCTGTCGGAGCAGCAGACAAGTTTCGTGGACTTTTCCCTGCGGCAGGCATCGGACCACCACCGATACTTTCTCGACCGGGAGCTGCTCGACGTCAGGCAAGACTACCTTGAAGCGCTCAGCCGACAGTCCTTGCGCCAGCAGCAGCAACGGGAGTGCGAAGAGCTGGAACTGTGCGATACCGACAGCCAGACCCAGGCGTTCCGACTCTGCAATCGGTCTGGCCCAAAACGTTGCGCCAGTTGTTGCGGATGACAGAAGACCCAGGGCTTGCTTGCGCTATTCCATTCGGCTCTTTGATGACGAAACCGTGCCCGTCGCTGATCGATCCACGGAAAAATAGTAGCCTGTGTGAGACAAATTCTTTGCTTATCTCAATGCTGCATTGAATTTATTTCTGAAAGCTTTGCACATTTCGCCATCAGGATTATCGTCACATTCCTTGATTAACAAACCACACCCCATTTCGACACCTTTCTTAACTGACGGCCTATCAGATTCCTCCCAACCAACCATCTGCTCTTCCATGCCTATCGAAATGCAGTTTTCGTATAGCCTATCCGTTTCAGCAAGCGAACAATCAACAGCCATGAAAAAAGACACTGGCGCGATTATCGTGATTATCAGATATTTCATATTTCCTCGTGAATTGACAGTCGATCATCAAACCGGGGTCAGACCACAGATTTTTCTAATATTAGAGCAAACTGTGTTCTGACCCCAGTTTCCGGGAGGGCAATCAGTCGCTCAGGGCTTTGGCGTGATAGGCCAGGTGTTCCCCGATGAAGGTGGCGATGAAGTGGTAGCTGTGGTCATAGCCCTCCTGTCGCCTCAGGGTCAGAGGATAGCCCCGTTCGGCGCAGAGCGCTTCCAGGTCCTGGGGGTAGAGCTGTTCGGCCAGGAACTCGTCTCCGGTTCCTTGATCGATCAGCAGGGGGATGGGCGCCGCGCCGTCAAGGATCAGCTCGGTGGCGTCATAGGCCCGCCAAGCACCCCGGTCTTCGCCCAGATAGGCGCCGAAGCAGCCCTCGCCCCAACCGCAGACACTGGGGTGGCAGATGGGGGCGAAGGCGGAGACAGACCGGTAGGCACCGGGCTCCTTCAGTGCGCAGATGAGCGCGCCGTGGCCGCCCATGGAGTGGCCGGTTATCGATTTCAGCCCCGGCACCAGCGGCAGTTCCGCCTCTACCAGCGCCGGCAGCTCCCGGGTCACGTAGTCGTACATTCGGTAGTGCTCGCTCCAGGGCGCCTGAGTGGCGTTGACGTAGAAGCCGGCCCCCTGCCCCAGGTCGTAGCGCTCGGGTTCGTCCGGCACCCCCTCGCCCCGGGGACTGGTGTCGGGCATGATGAGGGCGATGCCGAGTTCGGCGGCATAACGCTGAGCCCCCGCCTTGGTGCGCACGTTGTCGTCGGTACAGGTGAGGCCGGAGAGCCAGTAGACCGCCGGCACCTTGCGCGTCTGCGCCTGGGGCGGCAGATAGACGGAGAAGGTCATCTCGCAGCGGCAAGTTTCTGAGGTGTGTCGGTAGCGGTTGAGCCAGCCGCCGAACTCCTTGATGCTTTCGATCTGTTCCATGCCGTCCCCTCAGAAGATGATCACGGAGCGTATGGACTCACCACTGTGCATCAGATCGAAGGCACGATTGATATCCTCCAGCGGCATGGTATGAGTGACCATGGAATCGAGCTCGATCTCACCGTTCATATAACGATCCACATAGCCGGGCAGCTCGGTGCGCCCCTTGACCCCGCCGAAGGCTGTGCCCTTCCAGCTACGACCGGTGACCAGCTGGAAAGGCCGGGTGCTGATCTCCTGGCCCGCGCCGGCGACACCGATGATGGTGGAGACGCCCCAGCCCATGTGGCAGCACTCCAGCGCCTCGCGCATTACGTGCACGTTTCCGATGCACTCGAAGGAGTAGTCGACACCGCCGTTGGTCATCTCCACGATAGCCTCAGTGACCGAGCCGGGCAGCTGCTTGGGATTAACGAAGTCGGTAGCCCCCAGGGCCTTGGCAATCTCCCACTTGTCGGAGTTGATGTCGACCGCGATGATGCGCCCCGCCTGAGCCATCACCGCGCCCTGGATGACCGACAGACCGATACCGCCGAGGCCGAACACCGCCACCGTCGAGCCCGGCTCCACCTTGGCGGTATTGAGCACCGCGCCGATGCCGGTGGTCACCCCGCAACCGAGCAGACAGACCTTGTCCAGCGGCGCAGCCTTGTTGATCTTGGCCAGGGCGATCTCCGGCACCACGGTGTACTCGGAGAAGGTGGAGCAGCCCATGTAGTGGTAGATCGGCTTGCCGTTCATGGAGAAGCGGCGGGTCTTGTCGGGCATATAGCCGGTCCAGACGGTACCGGCGATCGATTGGCAGAGATTGGTCTTGGGGGAGTGGCAATACTCGCACTCCCCACACTCGGGGATGTAGAGCGGGATCACATGGTCGCCCGGCTTCAGATTCTTCACCCCGGGACCGCACTCCACCACCTCGCAACCCCCTTCATGGCCCAGCACGCAGGGGAAGGCCCCTTCCGGATCATCCCCGGAGAGGGTAAACGCATCGGTATGGCAGACGCCGGAGGCGACCACCTTGAGTAGTACTTCCCCCTCCTTCGGCCCTTCCACGTCGATGGTCTCGATGGACAGGGGTTTTTTCGGCTCCCAGGCCACTGCGGCTCTTGCCTTCATGTCGTCACTCCTCAGTAATGCTTGTGGTTTGTTGTGTTGTTGTTGCTCATGGCTGCCTATCGGGAGGCGGCACCTGCACGCGCCTCCGCTGCCGATGGCTGCAATGCCCGCAGCTGACGCAGCAGGATCTCGTCGTCCCACGCCTGTTCACCCACCGCGCGATAGACGACCTCACCCCGCACATTCAGCACAAAGGTGGTGGGCAATCCCCGCACCTGCCAGCGCTGAACCAAATCCCCACGGCGATCGAGCAACACCGGAAACTCGATGGGGTAGTCGGCCAGGAAGGCGCTCACCGCATTCGGCTCCTCTCCCAGGTTGACCGCCAGCATGGCAATTCCCAGGGGCTTGAGTGTTGCCCAGGCCCGGTTCATGGAGGGCAGCTCCTGCCGGCAGGGAAGGCACCAGCTGGCCCAGACATTGACGATCACCACCCGCCCCCGGTAGTCCTGCAGATGGTGATACCCTCCCTGCAGGTCCTGCAGATGAAAGGGTGGCGCCTGCCTCAGAAGGGGCTCGGGGAGCAGCTCCCCTTGCACCGTCTGCGAGCTGCCGGCAGCCGGACAGAGCAGAATCGACAGCAAACAAAAGAGCCATCCCAGAGACCGGTTTTGGCTCAGGCCGGCGACTCTGTTTCGCCTTGCCTGCCGCCTCCACAGGGCTGTCGGGGGAGTGTCGGCAGGGCTACTGGCACCTAGAGTAGAATGAATGTTCATTGCTGTCAAACGGGCTTTGTTCCAAAGGTTGGTGTTCTGGTGGCGCAGGGCCCCAGCCTACCACTCCAATCTCGTAGGTTGGGGCCCTGCCCCACCGAAAACCTGCTGATCCTCACCTCAATTCCCTTGCTTGAGCATGCCGCGGACCAGCTCCAGTACATGCTCGGGCGGCAGCCCATAGGGCACCACGGCGGTCAGCTCCCCTTGCGGGTCGATGACATAGAGATCAGCGGAGTGGTCCAGACTGTAACTGCCGTCCGGCTTGTCGTGCCGCAGGTATTTCACCCGATACTGTCGGGCCACCTGGGCCACCTCAGCGGGACTGCCGGTCAGACCGAGCAAATCCTGGTTGAAATAACGGGTGTAGTCGTGCAACACCGCCGGCGTATCCCGTTGCGGATCGAGGGAGACGAACAGCCCCTGCACCTGTGACGCCCTGTCGCCAAGCCCATCCAGCACCGCCGCCAGATTCGCGAGTTCGCTGGGACAGATGTCGGGGCAGTAGGTGTAGCCGAAGAAGAGCAGCACCAGTTTGCCGCGCAACTGGGCGAGCTCGAAGGGCTCGCCGAAGTGGTCGGTCAGGGCAAAGTCGCCGCCCAGTTCCTCCGCTTTCGCCTGCACAGAAGCCAGGAGGGAGGCGCCAACAACAGCCAGCATCAGATTTCTCATCTCGCGCACCATTCAGCGCAGCTCCACGTCCGTACCATGCACCCAGTTCGGATCCCCCATGCCCAGATCCCCCACCGGCGCGGCAAAGGCGTCGGCCACCAGGGTGTCCACATTGCTGCCGGTAAGCGAGCGAAGAAAAGCCACCAGATCATCCTTCTCGGACTCGCTGAGGTTGAGCGGCCTGATCAGCGGATCGAGCTGTTCATTGGGCACCCCCCCGGCAGCATAGAACTCGACCACCTCACGCAGAGTCGCGAAAGCGCCATTGTGCATATAGGGCGCGGTGAGCGTCAGGTTGCGCAGGCTGGGGGTCTTGTATTTCCAGCGGTCGCGGGGATCCTGGGTCACCTCGTAGCGACCCAGGTCGGCCGGTGGCGGCTCGCCCACCGACTCGATGATCGCCCGATCGACCTGCAGGGTGACGCCGGGGGCCACCAGCACCGGCTGCTTTTCGGGCTGTATGCCCATCGATTCCCGATAGCCGAGGCCGGTGTTGTGCAGACTGTCATCACTGAACAGGGCGGAGCTCTTGCCGATAGGGTGACAGGCCACACAGCCCGCCTTGCCGGTGAACAGTTCGAACCCCCGCTGTGCCCTGGGAGACAGCGCACGCTCATCACCGCCGTAGTACCAGCGATCGAATGGGGAGTCGCCGGAGATCAGGGTGCGTTCGTAACTCGCCAGGGCCATGCCGAGGGTCTCCATGCTCACCCCCCGGCCGTCGAAGGCGGCTTCGAAACGCCCTTGGTAGTCATCGATGCGGCGGATCTTCTCCAGCACCGAGCCGACCGAGGGATTGCCCATCTCGTTCTTCGCCAGCAGCGGCCCCCAGATCTGCTGCTCCAGGGTCTGTTCTCGGCCGTCGTGGAACAGCAAACCGGCATAGGCTACGTTGTAGATGGTGGGCGAGTTGCGCCGTACGGAGCGCCCCTCGATACCCACCGCCATGGCCAGCTCGTTGTTGGTGAATCCCTGTTCCGGGATATGGCACATGGCACAGGAGAAGGTGTCGTTGAGGGAGAGGCGACGGTCGTAGAAGAGCCGGCGACCCAGTTCGATCTTCTCCCGGGTCAGCGGGTTGTCGGCGGGTACCGGGACCTGGGGCAGCCCCAGCGGGGGGCGCATGGCGATGGGGAGCAGATCGGTGGCCACTCCCTCACGCAGTTCCAATGCGCGAGAGTGGGTACGGTAGCTGTCACGCTCGTAGCCCCGCTTGTCGTCACCCGGTTGCGAAAGGCTCTGCTGTGGGGACTTTGCGAGGACGGCCTGAGCCGACTTGACCTCGGTGTCCGCCTGCGCCATCAGGGTCTTGATGTCGTTGATGATCAGTTCGTGGTGCAGAAAATCGACGCTGTAGATGTTGCGGATGCGCTTCTGCGGATCGATGAGAAAGACCCGCAGCAGATGGGAGAAGCCGCCCGACGCCCCACCGGCAGGGGGGTCCGGCAGCACCTTCTGGTTATAGGCCTTGAGGATGGGCTGCAGTTCGGCCTGGGAGGCCGTGGTGAGAAATCGCCACTCCCCCACATTGCCCGCATAACGGAAGTTGTTGCCGTAGAGCGCCATCACCTGGGGCGTATCCACCTTCGGGTCGAAACTGAGACTGACCAGCTTCAGGCCATGGGCCAGGGCCGGGTCGTGTTTCATCGCCGCCTTGATCTTGTAGAAGACGTGGGAGCTGAGCGGACAACCGTCCAGGTCGCTGCAGCGGCTGTAGATGAAGGCCAGCAGCACGTAGGTGTTGCCGAACAGGCGATGCAGTCGCTGTGAACGGCCTTCGCTGTCGAGCACCTCACCGTCGGCGGCCTGACCAAGGGGGGGCAGTTGGTAGCTGCCCACCGGCGGCGGCGCATAGCCCAGCTCGCCATAGCCCGGCGCCAGGGGCGAGGCGGCAAGATCAGCGCTGGCGGGGCCGGCGGCCAGCACCAGGGTTGCCGGCAACAGCGCCGGCAGAAGCCATCGAATCAGCCTGAGCATAGGAACTCCCAAGATAGAGCAACCCCGGCCAGGCGGACACCTGGCCGGGACCGCCCACCGGCATGGGCGGTTATCAGCGCTTGTAGGGCGCTTCCAGATCCGCCAGCTTCACATCCTGGCCCTCGGGCCTGGTCATGCCATAGAGGGAGTAGGCGCCAAAGCGCATCTGATGGGCGCGCCCCAGTTTCAGCTTGTTGAAGTCGATGGAGAACTTCTCCACCAGCTGGTCGCCGTCCCACACATAGCTCTTGAAGAACTGCTCGTTGTCCTCGCCTTTCTTGTCCCAGTTGGCGAGCAGGGATGAAGTGTAGTAAATGCGGGTACTGTCCCAGCTCGAGGAGGCCATGTTGACCTGGCGGCCGATCACCTTCTCGTAGACCTGCTTCGGATTGTGCGGATCGCTCATATCGAAGAGCCGGGTCTTGCCGTCCATGAAGGTGTTGACCCAGAGCCGGCTGTCATCGGAACTGATGGAGATATCCACCGGCAGCGGGATCTTGGCGGGATCGCCGATATCGGCCACCGCCTCGGCCTGCCACTCGCCCTGGGCATCCTCGTACATGAGCCAGATCTTGGAGGTCAGCGCGGTGGTGGTCACGCACCAGTTGTGGTCGGGCTGCCAGGCGCAGCGGATCTCCAGCGGGGCGCCGGGGACGTCGAAGACCTTCTTCGGTTGCTTGCTGTGCAGATCCCACTGCACCACCGTGTTGCCGAAGCGCTTCATCGCCTCTTTGTCCTGCAGCATCTTGCCGAAGTCCATCATGTAGTTGGACCAGCCGGTGAACGACGAGGTAAACATGACGTTGCGACGGGGCAGCACACGCACATCGTAGTTGTAGCCGTCGGCATAGTTGCCGGTCTTCTCGGCGCCGCGCAGGTTTTGATCCGTGGGCATCCAGTGGGTGGCCACATACTTGCCCTCGTTGGTGTACTCCACCAGCGCGGTGCGACCGCCATGGTCCTTGTTGTTGGAGAGCCCGGTGATCATGATCCTCCCCGGCAGGGCGTAGGTGGTGTGGGGGCCGACCACGCCGCCGCTCTTCTCCACGAAATCGGTCACCACCTTGTGCAACGTGGGTTTGGCCGGATTGCTGTGCACGTCGAAGATGAACAGCTTGTTGGTATCCAGGCCGCCGGCCCAGAGATAGTTACGGTCATCGGTAAAACCCGAATGGTGCGCCTCGTTGCGGCCACCCACCGACAGACTGCTCACCACCTTGCCGTAGTTGGGCGATTTGGGATTGACGTCGATAGTGACCAGCTTGTCCTGCCCGTCGCCCAACCCCTCGACACCGAGGGTCCAGACGTAGACGAAATCCTCCTGACCGACGATCTTGGCCATGTAGGGGGACTGACAGGTCTCGTCGGCCTGCAGGGGGGTGATGGCGCCGTAAAGGGTGGTGCCGAGGGCCAGGGCCGATGCGAGGACCAGGGATTTGGCGGGCCTTCTCGTGGATAGCCTCATGATTTCTCCTCCAGTGGTTGTCTATTTTCTGATTTTCTGCACTCCCGCGTGCCTTTGCCCTCCTTTTGCGATACCACCTCCAGATGGCACCCGGCCCTACTGGATGCCCCGCTTTGTTCTCATCCTCTCTGTTGACCAACCGACCTGTAGCCAGCTCGGTCCTCCCTGACAGCAACGTGCGGAAACGTCTGCGGGAAGCGGTGTTTAAAACGTAGAACGAATGTTCATTCTTGTCAAATATTTTACTATGCTATGTATAATCGCCATCCAGCAGACCATCGGTTTTCAGGAGCCCGCATGCCTTATCTGAAAAAGAGCACACCCGACAACGAGCCTGTCGATTGCCGCATCCTGACCGCGGCACTCGACCTCTTCGTGGAGCGCGGCTTTCACAATGTCTCGGTGCATGATGTGCAGAAACAGGCCAATGTCAGCATCGGCTCGATCTACAACCATTTCGGCGGCAAGGAGGGGATCGCCAAGGCCCTCTACTATCATCTGGTACATGAGTTCGAGGAGATGATCGAAGACGTCATCGCCGAGGACCTGAGCAACCGGGAGCGCTGCAACAAGATCATCCGCCAGCTCTTCGAGTACACCGAGAGCAAGACCCATATCATCTCCTTCATGCTGCACGCCAAACATCGGGAGTTCCTGCCCGACGAGCCGCCCATCTGCAGCGCCACACCCTTCAAGGCCATGCGCAGCATTGTGCAGCAGGGCATGCAGGCGGGAGAGATCCGCCAGGGCGAGCCCTGGGTCGTCGTCGCCGCGGTCTTCGGTGGCGCCATCCGCATGATCCACCTGCGCCTGGACGGGGTGATCAAGGAACCCCTGACCCGATACTACGACGAGCTGATCGATTGCGTGTGGCAGGGGATGTTGCCCGGTCGACTGTCGGAACTGAAGGAGCAGGCAGGCTGAACGAAACCCGCTAGCCTAGTGCGGTGTCTCATACAATAAGAGGTATGGCCGGTAAAACTGCGAAATTCTTCATTACGCATGTAAGCTATTGACAAATAGTTGATATAGCCAACTATTGTCGAGCTCAGGCTATGGCGGCCACCCGGGTTTAATCACCAGGTCGTGGACCACCGGCGGCGGTTTCGACCATCCTATCCAGGCAGATGTGAAAAATGCGCCTTCGGGCGCACGGCCGGTAAAAGCGTTGAATTTAGCAAATTCGAGGGTTGATAGACTAACGTGGAAAATCCGGTAAAACACCCTATCTCATTGTTTAAAGTATTTAAATAACAAGTAGATTCATTCAAATCCTAGCGTCTATCTTCATTTGAATTGCAACGATATGAGACATGGGTAGGGTAGGGCGGCGTCGACTCGACACCAAAACCACTTATTACAGTGCAACATGCGGTTTTTGTCGAAAGCGCTGGTGCATCTAATTTCTCGAAACCCCATCCTGCGGTCCGCAAGTGATGCATCCTTACACCACTTCCCCTCTCTTCAGTCCCCAACTTGTCGGAATTGTTGGCATCTCTCTGACGCTCACTGTCTTATTGATATTTGTATGCGTTCAATCGTACAACCTTGTCACTCGATACGAGTTAGTTGCACATCGATCTTCC
>JARRNW010000020.1:19015-27496 GCA_037384565.1 Candidatus Thiodiazotropha sp. | reverse complement strand
ATCGATCGGGCGTGTGCGGTGCTGTTCATCCCGAAACAGCCACTGCGTGAGCGGATTTTGTCCGCCGCGGTGACGGATTACGGACTCCAGGATGGAGGCGTGTACCCGGGGGTTGTAGCCGTCGTTGCTGGGTACTTCCCGGGTTTGCAGGTAGGTGGAGATGAAACTGAAATCCCCCCGTGCGGCGGCGGTCCATCGCTTCAGATCAGCATGCCGGGGCCGCTCTGACTCCTCACGGCAGGTCTGTAGCAGGGCCAGGGGTTGGCGGGAGTGCTCATCGAGCAGCCAGAGTTCGTAGGGGTCGGCGAGGGGAAATGGCAGTTGGGACAGGCGCGGTTCCAAGGATTCGATGAGTCGATCGGATGCCTGGATCATCTGGCGAATGTTGAACAGGGGGTTGGCCGGCACCTGTTGCAGGCCTTCGGCGTGGGACCAGAGCCCAAAGCTGAAATACTGCTCCCTGCCCAGTGGGGTGTTGGCCCAAAGACCCTGGGGGGATTCGCTCAGCACCTGGATCTCCCATACCTGTCCGTTGGCGCTAAGCGCTCGGGCGCGTGGGTGCTGGAAGACCTGCAGCACCCCGTTGAACGGATTGAGCCGGCGCAGGCCGTAGGCATGGGTGGATGGATTTTCCATAGGAGTTTTGAGCTCTTTTCCCCGACTTTGCTATAGTCGGACAATCTGACGCACCACACTTAATAATTCAAACAAACCCAAGGGGAGTAGTATGGCAAGAGAAACAGCGGGGGTCACCCATAGTTCCTACGGTCTGGAAAACCACGGTCTCTATAACCTCAACGACATCTACTGGAATCTTCCCACGCCGAGACTGATCGAACAGGCCCTGTTCCGGCGGGAGGGCCAGCTCAGCCATCTGGGCCCCCTGGTGGTCAGAACCGGGCATCACACCGGCCGCTCGGCGAACGACAAGTTCATTGTCGACGAACCCTCGGTGCGGGATCAGATCTGGTGGGGTGAGATCAACCGGCCAATCTCCGAGGAGGCCTTCGACGGGCTGCATAAACGCATGGTCTCCTATCTGCAGAACAAGGATGTCTATGTTCAGGACTGCTTCGCCGGCGCGGATGCCAACCATCGCCTGCCGGTGCGCATCATCACAGAGAACGCCTGGCACAATGTATTCGCCCGTAACGTCTTTATCCAGGCGAAGCCGGAAGAGCTGGAGGGTCATGTGCCGGGTTTTACGGTGATCGACGCGCCTCGGTTTCATGCCATTCCCGAAGTGGACGGGACCCGCAGTGAGACCTTTATCGTAGTGAATTTCGCCAAGAAGCTGGTGCTCATCGGCGGCACCAGCTATGCCGGCGAGATCAAGAAATCGATCTTCAGTGTGATGAACTACCTGATGCCGGAACGGGATGTGATGCCCATGCACTGTTCGGCCAACATCGGGCCGAATGGCAAGTCCGCATTATTTTTCGGCTTGAGTGGCACTGGTAAGACCACTCTGTCGGCGGATGCCAGCCGTACCTTGATCGGTGACGACGAACATGGGTGGAGCGACGATGGCATCTTCAATTTCGAAGGCGGTTGTTACGCCAAGATGATCAAACTTTCGGCGAAAAACGAGCCCGAGATCTTTGGCACCACCATGCGTTTCGGCACCGTGCTGGAGAACGTCACCATGACCGCCAACACCCGGCGACTCGATCTGGACGACGGCTCGCTGACGGAAAACACCCGGGGCGCCTACCACATCAGCGCGATACCCAACGCCACCCTGGACGGGGTTGGGGGGCATCCCGATACCATCATAATGCTCACGGCAGACGCCTTTGGCGTGTTGCCGCCGGTTTCGCGACTCGATTCGGCCCAGGCCATGTACCATTTCATCTCGGGATATACCGCTCGGGTGGCGGGTACCGAGAAGGGTGTCACCGAACCTTCGCCGGTATTCAGCGCCTGTTATGGCGCACCCTTCATGCCCCTGCATCCCCAACGTTACGCAAAGTTACTGGGTGAGCGCATCGACAAGTACAGCGCCCGGGTATGGTTGATCAATACGGGTTGGACCGGTGGACCCTATGGCTCCGGTGAAAGGATGCCGATTCCGTATACCCGGGCTATGGTGAATGCCGTGCTCGACGGCAGGCTGGATGATGTGGCGATGCGCACCGACCCGATCTTCGGCGTGCAGATACCCTTAGAAGTTCCTGGCGTACCCTCGGAGATGTTGTTCCCGAAGGATACCTGGCAGGATCAGTCCGCCTATGATGTTCAGGCGCATAAATTGGCGGGCATGTTTCGGGAGAATTTCAAGAAATACGAAAGCGAAGTCTCTGCCGAGATTCTAGCGGCCGCGCCTAAGGGGTAATTTTGAATTTTGAATTGATGTGGTCTTCCCACGCGTTGCGTGGGAAGCTGCATATTTGCAAATTTTGGTTGTGAGCGTAGCGAACACGATAATTCAAAATTCAACATTCAAAATTCATAATTATTAATAAGGGCTTTTGTGAATAAAGAGAAACGTCAGGCCATCTTCGAACGCCTGCAGGCCGCTAATCCCCATCCCACCACGGAACTGAATTACACCACTCCCTTTGAACTTCTGGTGGCGGTGACTCTGTCCGCGCAGGCCACGGACAAAGGGGTAAACAAGGCGACCGAGAAACTGTTTGCAGTGGCAAATACGCCACAAGCCATTCTTGATCTGGGGGTCGGTGGATTGAAGACCTATATCAAGACCATCGGTCTGTACAACAACAAGGCGAAGAACATCATCGAGGCCTGTCGCCTGTTACTCGAACTGCATGATGGCGAGGTACCCGAGAACCGGGCTGCCCTAGAGGCCCTGCCGGGGGTTGGGCGCAAGACCGCCAATGTGGTGCTCAACACCGCCTTCGGTCACCCTACCATGGCGGTGGATACGCATATCTTCCGGGTCTCCAACCGCACCGGGCTGGCCCCTGGCAAGACCCCCTTGGAGGTGGAGAAGAAGCTGGTGCGCTTCACCCCGAAGAACTTCCTGCAGGATGCCCATCACTGGTTGATCCTGCACGGACGTTACACCTGTGTGGCTCGCAAGCCCCGGTGTGGCAGTTGCGTGATCGAGGACCTGTGTGAGTATCGGGACAAGACAGAAACCTGAAAACGCGACCCCTCGGGAACTGATAGAAATCAGGGATCAACCTCAATCGGTAGCCTGAATGGCGCAAAGCCTGATCCGGAATCGCTCGGAATACGGATAAGCGCGAATCAAATACCCATAGAGTTCGAACAGGATAGGGTCAGCACAGGGGTGATCTGTCCGAAAAAGGGTTAAACTGAAGTGAGTGGAAAGTGCCGGTTCCCGTTCCGGGTGCCCGTACTCTCCTGAAGTAACCGCTAAACAATCCTTACTCCAGGAGATAGCCATGCAGAAATTTTTTATGATGACACTGGCGTTACTGTGGGTGCTGCCCAACCTGGCCCATGCGGATAGGGGGCTGGTGAACGTGGAGAGCCAACACGATGCGAGCACCACCGCCGATCGTTTCGTCGCCGCGGTGGAACAGGAGGGACTCAAGGTCTTTTCCCGTATCGACCATGCGGCGGGTGCCGCTCAGGTGGGGGAGACATTGCGCCCGACCCAGTTGATCATCTTCGGCAGCCCTAAGGTGGGTACTGCTTTAATGAACGCAGATCAGCGTGTGGGCATCGATTTGCCGTTGAAGGCCCTCATCTGGCAGGATGAGGAGGGGAAGGTATGGGTGAGTTACAACAGTCCGGACTACCTGTTCGGGCGTTTTTTCATCGAGGGCCGTGACCCGGTGAAACAGAAGATCACCCAGGCACTGGGCAAGTTCGCCGCGGCGGCTGCGGAATAATCGGGAGCTTGGATGTACAGCGGTGATCGGGATCAGATGCGGCAGGTGTTTTTCGAGGCCTGGCGCAAGTTTCAAACGGGTGAGGCCTTACAGCCCCTGGAACAGATGGTGGCGCAGGTGATCCAGCAGCATCCCGAGTATCACCGTTTACTCACTCAGCCGGAGAAGGCGCGTGCCCGGGAGTTCCTGCCCGAGGACGGTGAAACCAATCCCTTCCTGCATATGGGCATGCACATCAGCCTGCTGGAGCAGATCAGCACCGATCGCCCGGTGGGTATCAGCGAATCCTATCGTAAGCTGTGTCAGCGCCTGGGGGATGCCCATGAGGCGGATCACCGGATGATGGAGTGTCTGGGACGGATCCTGTGGGAGGCGCAATCCGCCGGGCGGATGCCGGACGAACAGGCCTACCTGGATTGCGTACACCGGTTGGTGGGCTGATGGTCAACGCACGCAACTGTGTGCTGTGCCGGATGATGCGCGGGCTTGCCTTTGGTGGGCTGGGGGCGGCCATTGGCGGCTACGGCGCACTGTTCCTCGGTGCCAGTCGCAGCGATGCGATCTACTATGCCCTGTTCGGGGCCCTGGCGCTCACTGTGGTGGTTACGCGCAAGCCTGCTAAGCCCAGGGGAGGGCGTAAAAAATCGGATTCCTGAGGCTTCGCGAACACCATTCCGGGTCGGGATTCGAAGGCTGAAACCCAGGTAGAAAAAACAGCAAGGAGGAGGTCCTGATGTCGCGGTGTGAACACTTCCCACACATGATAGCCGATACCGTCAAACCCTCGGGAAGAATCGAGGTGGCGGCACCCTATGACCAGCGAGTGATTGCCACCATTGATACCGTGGACGAGGCCGGTGTCGAACGGGCGTTACAGATCGCCCGGGGACTCTTCGATGACAAATCCGCCTGGCTGTCTGTGTCACAGCGTATTGATATCCTGAAAAAGGCGGCTCAACTGATGACGGAACGGGCCGAATTCCTGGCCCAGGAAGCGGCCCGCGAGGGGGGCAAACCCTTGACCGATTCCCGGGTCGAGGTGGCGCGGGCCATCGACGGGCTGCAGATCTGTATCGAGACCCTGCGCACCGAGGCGGGCAGTGAAATCCCCATGGGCGTGAACCCGGCATCCGCGGGGCGTCTCGCCTTCACTCACCGGGAACCCATCGGCGTGGTGGTGGCACTCAGCGCCTTCAACCATCCCCTCAACCTGGCGGTACACCAGGTGGCGCCGGCGGTGGCCACCGGTTGCCCGGTGATCATCAAACCCGCCGAGGATGCCCCCCTCTCCTGCATGCGCTTTATCGCCATTCTGCGGGAGGCCGGACTGCCGTTGGGTTGGGCTCAGGCCCTGCTCACCGATGATCACGAGGTGACCGCCCGCCTGGTATCCGATGCGCGGGTGGATTTCTTCAGCTTCATCGGCAGTGCCCAGGTTGGTTGGATGTTGCGCTCCCGGTTGGCGGCGGGGACTCGGTGCGCCCTCGAACATGGGGGGGTGGCGCCGGTGATCGTCGAGTCCGATGCGGATCTGCAGGAGGCCCTGCCGCTGCTGGCCAAGGGGGCCTTCTACCATGCGGGGCAAGTCTGTGTTTCGGTGCAGCGGGTGTTCGCGCATCGCTCCATCGCCCGGCAGGTGGCCGAGGGACTGGCGACTGAGGGTATGCGCATGGGGGTAGGAGATCCCACTCTCGCGGAAACGGCTATCGGCCCGCTGATCCGTCCCAGGGAGACCCAGCGGGTAGACGAATGGGTGAGTGAAGCCGTCGCACTGGGCGCCGAGCGGCTTTGTGGCGGTGAACCGATCTCGGAGACCTGTTACCCCGCCACGGTGTTGCTCGATCCGCCCATCGAGGCGCGGCTGAGCACCCGGGAGGTGTTCGGCCCGGTGGTCTGTGTCTTCAGCTACGACGAGATCGAACAGGCCATCGCCCAGGCCAATGCCCTGCCGTTTGCCTTTCAATCTGCGATCTTCACTAATCAGCTCTCCTTGGCGCTGACGGCTTACAAGGGCCTTAATGCCTCCGCGGTAATGATCAACGACTTCACCGCCTTCCGGGTTGACTGGATGCCCTTTGCCGGATTGCGCCAGTCCGGTCTCGGAGTTGGGGGGATACCTCATACCATGCGGGATATGCAGATCGAGAAGATGATGGTGATTCGATCTGCGGAGTTGTGATTTGCAGTCTGGAACGTGATGCCTTATGAAGAGCCCCAAGCGATCAATAACGTTTGATTCATGAGAAAAAAGAGACTGAATAGCATTGTATTTATTGTATTTGTCCTGTTGTCAGGCTGCGGTCGGGATGGGCCTCTGCTGCTCGATACCCCGATCAATACGATAGCGAAAAGACTGGATCAGACAATCCCCGGATTGATGAAAGACTGCAATGTGGCGGGTTTATCGATTGTCGTGATTCGCGAAGCTAAGATGGTAATCAACAAATCGTTTGGCTATGCGGATAAAGAAACAAAACGAAAGCTGGATGAACAGACGGTGTTTCGTGCCGCATCACTGGGTAAGCCCATTTTTTCCTATCTGGTCGCAGTTCTCGCCCGGCAAGGCCAAATCGATCTGGATGTGCCACTGGTGACCTATCTCAAGGAGGAGGTGGTAAAAGGTGATCAGAGGTCTCGAGCCATCACCGCCAGGATGGTGCTTTCCCATACGACCGGACTGCCCAATCTTGATGGCAAGGGATCGGATGTCGTATTTAAATTTGATCCCGGTACGGATTTTCAATATTCCGGGCATGCCTATCTGTATCTGCAGAAAGTCATAGAGAAGATTACCGGCAAAGCGCTCAATGAGTTGGCTGACGAGCTGGTTTTTCAACCGCTTAACATGGCCCATAGCAGTTACCAGTGGAAAGATGCATACCGGGGTCAACTCTCAAGTAGCTATGATAATGAGGGTAAGGCATTCGGGTCCAAGGAAAGCCCCATGCAAGGCTATTCGGCATGGAGTCTGTTTACCACAATCGATGACTATGCGCGCTTTGTCGTGTTTATGCTGAAAACGGCGGATACGCAGCACTCAATTGCCAACAGGATGCTGAACCCCCAGGTGGATGTCGCGAACAACGTGCAGTGGGGGCTTGGCTGGGGATTGCAGGAGACCCAGCCAAATCCCTCCTTTTGGCATTGGGGGAGTATGGCGGGTTTCAGGCATTATGTGGTCGGCTATCCCGTGGAAGATACCGCCGTCATTGTTATGACGAACAGCTGGAGAGCGTTCCAAATGGTTGATGACGTCATGGTTGCGGCGCTTGGGGGGAGTTACCCTTCCTATGACTGGTTCTAGTACTTTTTGTACTCATTCCCACGCAGAGCGTAGGAATGAGGGTAATTACCAACGTCATCTCGGCGTATGCCGGGATCCAGAATGTTTAACGGTGCGATATCTCAAAGATGCATGCCCGCCTTGCGCCTGCAAGCAGGTATCAAGTATCCTTCCCGCTGTTTATCAACCCATGTCCATAATATTGGACCAACACGCGCCCTATCCCTCTTCCCATGTCCAGGATCTGTATCTTCATAGCGACCTTCGGTGACGGGGGCGTGGAGCGTATGCTGGTCAATCTGGCCCGTGGCCTGAACCATCTGGGTACCCAGGTCGACTTCATCGTCAAAGACGCCAAGATCCCCTATATCGACAAACTGCCCGATTCGGTGAAGCTGATCGAGTTTGGTCAGGGGAAGCGCCGCCAACGGATTCGCCAGCTTCTCGCCTACCTGGATGAAAACCGTCCCGATGTGCTGATCTCGGCCAAGGGCAAGGACGACCTGGTCGCCATGCACGCCAAGCTGAAGACTACCGCGCCGACCCGATTCTTTCTGCGTCCGGGGACCGCGGTTTCCGAGCGTCTGCGGGCGCGTAACGCCAACTGGGTAAAACGCTGGCGCACTCACCGTCGCATGCACTGGCTCTATCGTCATACCGATGGCGTGATTGCGGTTTCCAATGGGGTCGCCGAGGAGATCATCGGTGCCACCGGGGTCGATCCGGTCAAGGTGAAGGTGGTGCGAAATCCGAATATCACCCCAGAACTCTACGAGCTGGCCGCGGCTCCCCTGGATCACCCCTGGTTTGCCCCGGGCGAGGATCCGGTGATGCTGGGCATCGGCGGCTTGCGTCTACAGAAGGACTTTCCCTCATTGTTACGCGCCTTCGCCCGGGTCAACCAGCAGCGACCGACCCGCCTGATGATCCTCGGACAGGGCCACCAGCATGACGAGTTGATGGGGCTGGCGAAATCCCTGGGGGTCGCGGATCGGGTTGAACTTCCCGGTTTTGTCGACAACCCCTATGCCTATCTCTCCCGGGCCGCCCTGTTTGTACTCTCATCCCTTTGGGAGGGTTCGCCTAACGTGGTCACCGAATCCCTGGCCCTGGGCACCCCCGTGGTGGCGACCGACTGCCGCAGCGGCCCCAATGAGATCACTCAGCAGGGTAAGTATGGTCGGCTGGTACCGGTGGGTGATGTGCCGGCCCTGGGGGATGCCATTCTCGAAACACTGGCCAACCCCCCCGAGTCCGAGTGGCTGAAAGGCGCCGTACAGGAGTACACCATGGAGAAGAGCGCCGCCCGCTATCTCGAGGCCCTTGGGTTGCCATGGGCTCCCCAATCAACAGAGAGTTCCGCCCATGCCT
>JARRNW010000020.1:0-18945 GCA_037384565.1 Candidatus Thiodiazotropha sp. | reverse complement strand
GTAAGATGCGCACCCACCTGATCAACCGTTTCAGTGAGTTGGGCCATCGGGTCGATCTGCTTCTGGGTGACCCGCGCAGTCCCTACATGGACCGCCTGCACCCCTCGGTGCGAATCATTGATTTGGGCACCTCCAACGCCATCACCGGCGTACCCGCCCTGGCGCGTTATTTATGGCGGGAGAAACCGGAGGTTCTGCTGACGCAGCGTATTCGGGTCAATGTGCTCGCCCTGCGGGCGCGTAATCTGACCCGCAGCAAGGTGCGGATCTACGTTACCTCGAATACCAACATCACCAGTCAGCTCGAGAGCATGCGCCCGGAGAAACGCGCTAAGCAGATGCGGCTGTTGCGAAAATACTATCCGCAAAACGATGCCATCATGGCTGTATCCCGAGGGGTTGCGGATGATACCGCCGACATTATCGGCATGCCGGGTGATGAAATCAAAGTGATCCACAATCCCGTGATCACCGCCGAACTTGAACGGCTCGCCGCCACTCCGCCCGATCATCCCTGGTTCGGCGAAGGACAGGTTCCGGTGCTGCTCGGGGTCGGCCGGCTGGAACCGCAGAAGGACTTCCCCAACCTGATCCGCGCCTTTGCCCGGGTCAGGGCGCAACAGCCCTGCCGTTTGATGATTCTCGGTGAAGGGGCACTGCGCGCCGAGTTGCAGGGTCTGGCGGATTCCCTGGGCGTGGGTGAGGATCTGGCCTTTCCCGGTTTCGTCGCGAATCCCTATCAATACATGCGCGCCGCATCCCTGTTTGTACTCTCCTCCCGCTGGGAGGGTTCCCCCAACGGGCTCACCGAGGCCCTGGCGGTGGGCACCCCGGTGGTTGCCACCAATTGCCCCGACGGTCCCATTGAGATCCTGCAGCAGGGCGAACTCGGTCCCCTTGTGCCGATGGGGGATGACGAGGCTCTGGCTCAGGCGATCCTGGAAACCCTCGCCAATCCCCATCCGGCGGAGTTCTTACGCAATGGGGTATCGCGTTACTCGGTGGAGAACAGCGCCCGGGAATATCTGGCTGCCATGGGGCTGCCTGAGCGGCCGCACAGATAACAGATCCGAAGATGCTCGTTCCCACGCGGAGCGTGGGAATGAGGCGAGTAATTGACTGAGCTCATCAGGCCTTCCTGGCAATTCAGCGACGGATCTGCCGCAGTTGGACTTGGTTAAAACAGGTTTTTTTCTCCAGGTCGACGCTCTTTCGGGACTGTTTGCAAAATACCTCTCGACTCCCACCGAATCGGCCTCGATTGCAATTTGCCCTCTCTGGTTGCCATACGGCTATTCCTAACACTCAGTAAAATAAGAATTTTTCACTTGGCACGGTCTCTGCAATATCGCATTTGACCGCGCTCGAGTGCGTGCGCTCGTAGGTATCTCACGCAGAGATCGGATAGGAAAACTCAGGATCATGAACTCATTCAGTGCCAACAGGACATGCACGACTCGCGGCAACGACGGCTGCGCGGAGAAGAAGATGTTCTGGAAATGGTTCAGGCGTCAGGGCCGTCCTCACTCGGCCATGTGCCGTTGTGTCGACTATCGCGTTGAGCTGCCCGGGCTCGGCGAGCGGTTGGTATCGATCCGTATCGATTGCATCGGCGCCAGCTGCCCACGACCTCAGATGCTGGCTATCAAGGCCCTGGAACAGGTCGACGATGGGGAGATCATTGAAATGATTTCGGACAACCCCAGCTCGGTCGAGTCCCTGGGATCGTTGATGGAGGTGCTGGAGAGTACCCACCTGGCGACTCTCAAGGAACAACGGCACTGGAGGATCTACCTGCGCAAGGGTTTGTCGGCATCGGCTGAGCAATAAAAAACATGTGGCGATCCGCCAAGGTTGAGGAGATATGAATAATCAAGAGAGCATGACGACATTTGACACATCGCGGACAACAGGCGGGTGGTTGAGCCAGGCAGGCAATCGGTATGCCGCGCTGATTCTCGGACTGGTGACACTTGGCTCCCTGCTGGCATTGAACAAAGATCCGCGATTCGTCTATCTGCTGGTCTATGTCTGGTTCGGATTGATCTACGGCGTACTGTTGCAGTACGGGCGCTTCTGCATGGCCTCCGCGGTGCGTGACCTGTTCGCCGTCGGTGTGCCGAGAATGGCGGTGGGCGTAATGATTGCCGTGGTGCTCTTTTCGTTGACCGCGGCGGCGGTTCAGGTCAGCGGTTTCAACACCTTCCACCCCCATCCCCTGGGTTGGCATATTCTTATCGGTGGCCTGATCTTCGGTTTCGGTATCGTATTCACCGGCGGTTGCGCCTCCAGTTCGCTCTACAAAAGCGGTGAAGGCAACATCGGCTCAATGCTGGTACTGGTCTCGATCTCCTTCTCCCAGGCCCTGTTCGTGGCGATGGGGAGCTGGAGCAACGCCCTGGCGCCGGCTTCCTGGACCGCCTCGGCGGCGGATAAGGGCATGCCCGCGGAGTTGAGCGTCACCGATGGCTGGTTCGATCAATTCATGGCGGGCTATGTGTGGGATCTCCAGGGGGGCACCTTGGCGCAAAGTCTTGGCCTCGAAGATCCGCTGATATCGGCCTTTTTCGGCAACGCACTGCTGGGGGCGATTCTGCCTGCGCTGTTGATCCTGGTAGTGCTCTATAGCGTGACATACCGCCGAGGCTATATGCGTCGCAACGCCATCGAACGGCCGAGCCTGAGTCAGCATATAAAAGCCATCTGGAGTATGTTCACCTCCTCGAAGAACACCGCCTGGGCCGGCCTTGGGTTGGGCATTTTCGCCGGTCTTCATATGTGGGTCATCGGCGCGCTGCGCGACCACTACGGTATCTTCAATTTCGGCGAGCTGTTGGCGGACATGGGCTATCGCAGCGGCCTCTCGATTCAGGACACGGTGCGCCACTATCCATCTTCTGCAACGCCTTCTTGGTATACATCTGAGGGTGTGGGCAGACATAGCTGGTGACGTCCAGCAAATACTGTCCCGCTTCGGTCTGCTCAACAAACTCGGGGTGGAGAACATGGATACCATCTTCTATGGCCTCGATTACGGGCTGCCCAATCCGTTGCTCAATGCCCCCGGTTTCATGTCCATCGGCATCATTCTCGGCGCTGCCGTGATCGCGCTCCTGCGCCGTGAGTTCAAGTGGAAGGTGCCGAATCTGGAGACCGCGGCGTTCGCCATCATCGGCGGGGCGCTCATGGGTATCGGCGCCCGGGTGGGCATGGGCTGCAATGTGGGGGCCTTCTTCGCCACCGTGACCAACGGCGATCTCACCGGCTGGATCTTCCTGCTCGGCATGATCGGCGGCGGATACTTCGGTGTGAAGGTCTTCAACCGGTGGGTCGAATGGCAGGCTGCGCGTCAGGGTGGACTTGACTTCTGACACCGCCGTTAACGCTGAAAGAACAAACTACGGATTCGCAAGTATCGATCATTAGGAGGAACCGCGACCATGGCCGTGAAATTTGAACAGACCGAAGCGGGACAGTATTTGCTGGACGTCACCAGCTATGTCTGCCCACACCCTCAGATGTATACCAAGAAGGCATTGCAGAAGATGGATAGTGGCGATGTGCTGACCCTGATCTTCGACAATCCCTCGTCCGGTGAATCGATCCTCTCCATGTGCGAGACGGCGGGCAATGAGCTGCTGAATCGGGAAGAGGGTGGGGGCACCTTCACCTGGCTGATTCGAAAGGGTTGAGCCGATGCAATTGGGAATCGTGATAACCGACGAAACACTGGCCGGGCATGCCATTGGCGTCATCAGGGCCTCCTTTGAACGGGGTTGGGGTAATCGCTGCTTTCTCACCGACCGGGGGGTACGGCTGCTTGGCAATGATGCGTTCTGCGAACTGATGAAGACGCAAGACCTGGAAGTGGCGGTCTGCGAGCTGAGTATGGAGCGCTATGACCATCCAACGACTACCGATGCGGAGTTGATGGAGCGGGTTGTCATCGGCGGTCAGTACCAGGACGCGGAGATGGTGCACAACAGCGACCGGGTGCTGGTGTTCTGAGCAGTTCGGTAAGGAGAGACAAAGTGGCGGAAGCGAAAAACATAGTGATGCTGGCCATGCACGATCGGATTGAGGCGTTGCGCATGGCCACCGGGTTGACCCTGCTCGACGACCCGGTGCGGGTGGCGGTGTATGGCGACCTGGAGCCGTCCGAAGCGGCCCAGGAGCAGCTCGAGGCCCTCGACTTTGCTGAGGTGCCCCTGGAGACGGTCTCCTCACAAAGTGGAGACTTACTGGCTGAGTGGTTGATGGATTCAAACGTGGTATTCCTGATATGAGCCCTGATATGAACAAGAACCGAGTATTTCTGCTGGTCTACGTGAACGAGGCGCGGCCAGGTCCTTTGATCGAGGGCGTGCGAACCGGTTTGCGGGAGCGAGGCGCGCAGGTGCGCGAGATCACCCTGGGCGACGACTATCAGGCATTGCTTGACGATCTGGCCGCCGGTGCCGTGCCGTTGGTGATCCGCCAGTCGCTGTAGGGCCGAATGTCGCCGCATTGCAAAATACCCAACGGACTGGCCTTGATGGTAAAGCTGCAATGGACCGGGATTCGAAGTAACCGCTTTATTAAGTATTAGTCATTGTTTTATAAGAAAAAATAATTGTCATCTTGAGTGGCACAGAAACTGCAAAAATCAAGTGGCGAGTTCGCAATTGTGGATGACCACCGCCCCCGGGCCCGGCGTCTTAATGCATGTTGCGAGAGCTATCAACCAAAGCTGGAGGATAAGAAGATCATGATGCGACGTACACTATTCGTCCGAATGGGGGTGCCGGTACTGGCCTCTGGATTGCTTTCTCTGGGGCTGACCGGTTGTGTCGGCTCCGCCGACGACAGCGGAGCCACGGCCAGCGATACGTCGACGGCAGCGGTACAGACACCAGCCGACATCGCTCAGGAATCGGCTGACAACTATGATGACAATCTCAACGGCCTTATCACGGGGAATACCCTGAAGGGTTGGGTAGACAGCTGGTCAGCCAACAAACCCGCCGGTATTACCGGCAAACTGGTGATCCTGCAGACCTCGGTGGGCGAGGCCGGGTTTGAATATATCGCCCCGAACGGGACCAACGTCTTCAGTTATGCGGTGGACAGCAGTGAATGGGTCGAGACCCGTTCCAATGGTGTTACTGAAACCGTGAGCATGGTGCCGAGTGGCCGGGGGATGGATACCTTTCTGTCTAAATACGGCATAGATCCCACCCAGGACATGATTGTCTGCGCGCAGGGAACGGCGGGCGCCGGGCAGACGATGCGCGCCGGGCGCTGCTGGTACATGCTGCGCTACTGGGGTACGGCACAAGAACATCTGGCGATCCTTAACGGGGGTAACCAGTGGGTGGGCAGTAACACGGCCATGACTGCAGCCGATTTCGCCACCGCGGGCAGCACACCGCCGATGGACGGCACCACCCGTGTCGTCGACCTGCCGGAGGCCAACATGGCCCTGCAAGCCACCCTGGAGGATATGCTGAACATCGCGCCGGCCCAGGACGTCAACCTGCTGGGTGACGGGGTCTTCATCTGGGACGCCCGGGGCAACAATCTTCCGACCAGTCTGACCACCAGCGGCAGTGACGAATACAGTCCGGATGACGACGCCGACTACCGCAACGGCGGCGCTACCCAGGGACACCCCAACGGCGCGCTGATGCTGGCCTACGCCAATCTGTTGCATGCCGATGCCGGTTACACCTTCAAGAGCAAGGCGGAGATTCAGTCCTATCTGGATGGCAACACCGATGATTCGCAGATCGGTTTCGTCGACGCTACCCTGCAGGGTGTGGGGGCGGGTAATGCCTACCAAACGGGGGATACGGTCTATACCTATTGCGAGACTACCTTTCGCGCCATGATCACAGGCGTCGCTTCCGGTGTCATCCTCGGACTGCCGACTCGCTTCTATGATGGCGCCATGACCGAATGGCATTCGATGGCCAATGTGGTAGCCAGCGATGGCAATGCCATTCTGCCTTGGGATTCACCCTGGCGCACGGATAAGAGCACTGTCAGCATGTATCGGGTGCAGGGCGACCCGACCACGATCAGTCCACGTAATATCGTGAATGCCTACGCCGCCAGCGCCGATGCGGTCATTGTCGCGGATCTTGAATACAAGGGGGTCATCATCGATGGGAGCGGTTCCGAAACCCCAACCACGCCAACCCCTGGCACCGGCAGCAGCAGTGGCGCCACTCTTCCCCCCAATCCCTGTGGCGGTTAAGCTGCAAGAGCCGTTGAAATCCGGCCCGCACCCGTGCGGGTCCTTTTCTCATTTCCAGGTCACCGTTTGAACGAGGTAACGGAGAAGGTGGTTGGCTGAATAGTGACAGATATCCGGATGCTGCAGAACATGGGTGATGGTGGCGGGTGCCTGGTGATGGGGATCCCATGAGCCTGCCCATGAGGTTGATGATCACCGGTGCGATTCTGGCGCTACTCTCAGCGGGACTCGGTTACTATTTGACCGAGGGCGAAACGCTCACCGTCGAGGCGTTCCTCGATCGCCACTGGCAACGCCCGATTGGCCCCCAGGGCCCATTGCCCGACGGTTTCACGGACCATGAAGGCTCGTTGGCGCCTGCCGAATGCGCGAGCTGTCATCCGCGACAGTGGGAGGATTGGCGGACCAGTCTGCACCACCGCACGGTCTCCGCGGGCTTAACCTGGCAATTGCATCTCATGAATCAGTCCGAGGCCAATCAGTGTCTCGACTGTCATGCCCCCCTGGCGGAGCAGAAGGCGCTCCTGGCGATGCGCTTCGATTGGCCGGGAGCCCCGGGGCAAACGCCCCCCGCTTATGTTCCCGGGGACCTGGACCAACAGGGACTGGTCTGTGCCGCCTGTCATGTGCGCCGGCATCAACGGTTCGGACCACAACCCCGAAACGAGCCGCTCCCGGGCCCTCAGCCCCACAAGGGATTCACCGTTCACCCGGCATTTTCCGACAGCCGTTTTTGCGTGACCTGCCACCAGTTCCCGGCACAGGGTCCACGGGTCAACGGCAAGTTGCAGGAGGACACCTATGCCCAGTGGCAGGCCAGCCCAGCCGCCGCCGAGGGGCGGCAATGCCAGGATTGCCATATGCCGGACCGCCGCCATCTCTGGCGCGGCATCCACGATCCGGAGATGGTGCGCACAGCGGTGCGCGCCGAACTCGAAGTGACGCCGGTGGAGGGGCGTTTTCAGATTACCGCCTCGCTGCGCAACGTGGACGTGGGGCACCTGTTCCCCACCTACATGGTGCCGAAGGTGGTGATGACCCTGACCCTGTTGCAACCAAACGGTGAGACGATGCGTCTGGGACAGTCGGTCATCGGCTGGCAGGTCAATGTGGACCTGAACCGAGAGTTGGCGGATACCCGTATCGCGCCTGGTGAAAGACACCGTCTGCAGGCCTGGACCGAGGCGGAATCCGGCACGGTCGTGCTCGAGGTGGCGGTGGCGCCCCGGGAACACTATGAGCGGATGTTCAAGCAGATGATGCAGCAAGCGGAGAAACTCTCCCCTGCCGTTCTCGGGTTGCTCGAGACCGCCTACACCGAAGCCCGCGCCACCCGCTACGAGTTGTTACGACTGCAAAAGCTCCTGCCTCCTGGAAGGCGGATTGCAAATTGAGAGCAAATCCGGTCCAGGATGTCTTGTGCAATCCGTGGTACTCAGGAAGGTTCTCATAACTCATTGTTTATTCGTTGAATATGTCTTTGGCATGGGAAATGCTCTAGAAGCCCTATGGGAAGAACCATGAAACGCGGCTTCGCCAGATTGCCATCTCTGCTCAGGTGGGGCCTTTCAATGATGCTGGTGTTCTGGTTGATGCCTTGTGGGTGGGGGGCCGCCCTGGGTGCGGAGGCTGAGATAGAGCGGAGTGAGTCCACTGCCCGTCCCTCCGGGTTGCGATTCAGGAGCGGCCCTGTCTGCATGTGCAGCGGCGGACTCAGCGAAGCGGATATCCGTCAGGCGGAGCGCGCGCGTAGCGGTGGATCAACAGGCGAAGACGAATCAGAACAAGAGAATCGATCACGAGGAGGAGAAAACCGATGAGAAAGAAGATGCTGTCCATACTTACCCGTGGTTTACGACGAGTCGCGTGGGTTACCGGGGTGTTCATAGTGGGCGGACTGGCGCTGTCCCTGCTTATCCCTCAAGCCTCACAGAGGCCGGAATCGCTATCCCAGCAGATGCCGGCGCAGACGCAGGGGTGGGGCGGTTCGGCCATTGCATCCCTGCAGGGTGGCCTGTCACAACTCTCGCCCATCCGCCTGGCCAATGCCTGTGGTCTCGGCGCATCGAGCTGCTTCAAGTGCCACAACGGTAAACGGGCCGGCGCCCCGACCAGTCAGCCGTTTCACCGGGACCATGATCGGGTCAACAACTCCTGCGCCGGTTGCCATGGTGGAAACCCGCGTCTCATGAAGGAGGCCATCGCCCATGGGGGCATGGTGGCCGATTCCCGCACACAGCCGGACAAATTCTGCTTCAAGTGTCATGCGGGGGATGACGGAAGCGCATTGTTGAGCCAATACGTTGCAATCAAGGGGGGAGAGTAGTGATAAACAACAAGCAATCGCATGGCGTGTGCCTGCTGGCGGCTGGAGCAGTGACTCTGATGCTTGCCGATTCGGTCCAGGCGGGGCCCACCCTCGAGTTTGGAGAGCAGGGTTCACTCACATTCAGTTACGCGGTTCAGGGTTGGAGCCAGTACCGGAGCTTTACTTCTGCCACGGACGATGGCAGTCAGACCGATATGTTTCTGCGGCGCAACCGGATCACACTCAGCGGTCAATACAACGACACTATTGGTTTCTATGCCCAGTTAGAGGCCGGCAGCGACAGTCGTGGGGGAAACGATGATCGCTCAGTCTACTATCGGGACGCCTATATCACCCTGGACTATTCCGATCCGCTGCGGTTTATCGTGGGTCGCTTCAAGAACACCTTTTCCCGTGAGAATCTGGAGGCCTGTCTTGAGCCGCTGACCCTGGACCGGGCGGAGGTGCTCTCCTACACCCCCTTCGGCGGCACCCGGGATACCGGAGTGGCGGTCTGGGGTAATCTGCTGGACGCCAAGCTTCAGTATCGTTTGATGATCTCCGACGGACGTGAAGGGGATGAAGTCGTCAAGGACTCCCCCAGGATCACCACCCGTTTTCACTACACGATGCTGGACCCTGAGTATGACTACGGCTACCGGGGCACCTATCTCGGTACCCGTAAGGTGCTGACCTTTGGTCTGGCCTACGATTACCAGCCGGACGTGGCCTACGCCGACTATCCCGCCCGTTCCGATCCTCAAGACTACACCGCCTGGACGGCGGATGTGTTTTATGAGTATCCCTTTAATTTTGGAACGGTGACCGCCTCCGCGGCGGCCTTTGATTATGATGTGGGGGATGCCATCAATCAGAATCCGGATCCTGAATTAACTATCAACACCCAATTAGACGGCTATTATGCCAAGTTCGGCTACCTGTTCCCGAGTCCGATGGGGCCGGGCAGATTGCAGCTGTTCTATCGCCACGAGGCCCTCGATTACGATACCGACGGTCCCTATTACGATAACCAATGGAACAGCATCGGCGCCAACTACTACATCGACGGTCAGAGGTTGAAGGTCACCTTCGAATATGCAAACGTTAGCTTTGAACAAGAGCATCCCAGCATCCATTCACTGCAGGACTATGACCAAGCGACCCTGGGCCTGCAGCTGATCTTCTGAGGCCGGGATCGAAAGAGGAAAATAACATTCTCCAACAAGTGTCCACGGGGTCCGTTCGGGAGGAACACTACCCGGAACTGCCAGGAGGCCATGGTTTGACGACAGCGGCGATCGGTATCGCTGCTGTCGTTGTTGTTTTGTCCCTGGTCGCATTCATCGACGACCAACTCTGGTTGCGCGTGGCTGCGGTGCTGAGCATTCTGCTGGCGACCATTGGCTATCTCTATCAGCGCTGGCAACTCAATGCCCTGAGGCAGAACATCCTCCAGGCGCAGGAGGGGTTGCTGCAACCCCTGCCGACGAACGTTTCACGTGGCGGGGCGGTCGGCCGAGTTATCATCGACTACAATCGCATGCTGGCGATCCTGACCTCGATGTTCTCCACCGTCGAAGAGTGTCAGGGGCGGGTGGCGAATGAACGTAACAAGATCAACGCCTTGTTGCAGAGCCTGCCTGGCGCCCTCTTGAGTGTCGATGACAATCTAAGGATCAACTCGGTCAACCGTCAGGCCGAAGTGTTTTTTCATTTCACTTCTGGCGGACTGGTCGGGCAAAACCTGTTCGATGTGCTGCAGCTCGATGATGACGATCGGAATATTCTGCGCGATACCTTCCTTTATAAACGGGCACTCTACAACCAGCAGATCGACCTGATAATCGATGGCAAGCGTCACTTTTTCTCTCTCAATCTCTCGTTTCTGACCCAGCAGGACGCGGATATGGGGGCGGTTATCACCTTGCAGGATATGAGTGAATACCGGCAGTTGCAGGAGAGTGTCGCTATGCGCGAAAAACTGGTAGCGATGGGCGAGTTTGCCGCCGGTGTGGCACACGAACTCAATACCCCACTGGGCAATATCCTCGGTTACACCCGCTTGCTCGGTGATTCGGTGACGGACAATAACGATCAGAGGACTCAGTACCTCGAGATCATTGCCGATGAAGCGAAACGCTGTTCCAGGATCATTCAGGACCTGCTGAACTATGCCCGGCGCGAGCGTTGCGACAACGATTCCTGCGATGTCAATCAGGTCGTTCGCGAAGTGGTGGAGACCTTCATCAGTTGCCGCTTGCGCCGCATGAAGATCGACCTTCAGATCGAACTCGAGCCCGCGATGCTGCTCGTGCAGGGGGGCTGCGGAGAGTTCGAGATTGTCCTTACCAATCTGATGCTCAATGCGATGCAGGCATTGAGACAGACGACCCAGGCGAGGATATCAATTCGCTCCTGGCACGACGACCATGGTTCGGTCTATGTATGTGTCGAAGACAACGGTCCCGGCGTGTCCAGAGAGCACAGAAGCCGCATATTCGATCCGTTTTTCACCACCAAGGAGGTGGGGGAAGGCAGCGGACTCGGTTTGTCCATCGGTCAGGCCATGCTGGCAAAGCGAGGGGCTGAGATTCGGCTCGATCCTGGCTATGAACAGGGGGCGCGCTTCATCGTAAAAATGCCGGAATACCTGGAGTGTGAAAATCCATGATGGTGGCCGAAAAGCAGTCTTGTGAGGAGCAGCAACCGGAGATGGACAACAAGTTGAAAATTCTCATCACCGAGGATGATCCCCGCATGCGTGATCTGGTGGCGCAGGTGTTAGCCGCGATCGATCGTCCGATCGAGATCATCGCAGCGGACTCCGCCAACGATGCCATGGACTACATGGAAAACAATCAAATCTCGGTGGTGGTCACCGACCTCAAAATGCCCGGAGCCGACGGCATGGATGTGCTGCGGTTCGCCAAGCAGTGTGATGCCATGACCCAGGTGATTCTGGTAACCGGTTTCGCCACCGTGGAGTCCGCCATCGAAGCGCTCAAGGCGGGGGCCTTCGATTACATACGTAAACCCTTTGAAAATGTTGAACTGCGCTGTACGGTGGAACGGGCATTGGAACACTATCAGTTGAACCGGGAGAATCGGCGCCTGGTAAAGGAAAACCAACTGCTCGTTGAGGGAACGGGGCTGGTGGGCCAATCGGTGGCCATGCAGAAGGTTCGGCGCATGATCAATGCGACTTCCGGTTACGATTGTCCAGTGCTCATCACCGGTCCGAGTGGTTCGGGTAAGGAGGTGGTGGCCCATCAGATCCACGCCCAGAGTCAGCGTCGCGATAAGGAGTTCATCGCCATCAACTGCGCCGCCATACCCGAACATTTGATCGAAAGTGAGTTGTTTGGATACAAGAAGGGCGCCTTCACCGGTGCTGAACGCAGTAAGCCAGGATTGTTTCAAGTGGCGGATGGTGGCACGGTGTTTCTCGATGAGGTCAACAACGCCACACTGTCGCTACAGGCCAAGTTATTGCGGGTGGTGCAGAACGGTACCTTCTATCCCATGGGTGATACCGAAGCGCGCAGCGTCGATGTGCGTCTGCTGGCTGCCAGCAACCGCTCCATGAAAGAGTTGATCGAAAACGCTGAATTTCGCGAGGACCTCTACTACCGCCTGGCCGTAGTCGAAGTGGAGATTCCCCCACTGTGCGAACGCCGCGATGACATACCGATGCTGGTCTACTTTTTTATCAACCGTTTCGCCAAGCTGCTCGACAAGGCGGTCAAAGGGATTGCAACATCCGCCCTCGGTGCGTTGATGCGCCATGATTGGCCTGGCAACGTCCGGGAGTTGGAAAATGTCATTCAGCGCATGATGATTCTCAGTGAATCCGAAAAGCTCGATACCGACGTGTTGCCTGCCAAGATGAGCCCCCTGGGCGAGGCGGGCGGCAAGGCGCTCGATCATCTGTCACCACAGAGCCTGGAAGATGTGGAGGCCTTTTTTATCCGCAAGACATTGCGCGAAACCCATGGCGACCGCACCCTCTCAGCAGAGATTCTTGGCATCGATAAATCGACACTGTGGCGGAAGATCAAACGCTACAATCTGGATGTTTGATTACGGGTACTGAGTGCATTTTGAATCATAACTTTTCAAACCCTTGCTCAATTCTCTCGCATGCCACCGGATGGCTGAGCATAGTAGGTAATCAGGATTTATTTTTCCGCGACCCTAACGCCGTCTCATCCGGTTCACTGTCAACAACCTCGCAATGCAGTCGCCCCTGTGACAACCGGGCGGTGACCCGCTCACCGGGTCTGACCTCTTCGTGGGAACGCAGAATTTTCCCATCCCGGTCGCGCAGCACCAAGGCATAACCTCGCCCCAAGGTATTCAGCGGGCTCAGGGTGTGCAGGTCCCGGGCCAGTTGATGCAAGTGGTTGCGTCTGTGTTCAATCTGCTCTCCGATGCTGCGGTGCAGGCGTTCCTCAAGCCGTTGGTAGGTATTTTTCAGCTGAGTCAGGCGTTTTTCCGGTGAATGGCTGAGTAAGCGGTGATCCGCCTGTGCCAAGCGGTGCCGATACACAAGCAGGTGCCGCTCCATGGCGTTGCGCAGCCTCAGCCCCAGATCGTCGAGCTGCTGGGCGCGTTGCTGGGTACGCTGCCGGGGGTGTTGCCGTTGCAGGCGATTCTCCAGGTTGCGGCAGGCTTCCCGGAGTTGCGCGAGGCGCTGCCGTTGCCGCTGCCGAAGGCGCTGTTCGAGGGTTCGCAGACGTTGCCGCCACTCCTGCTCATCGGGGGTTACCAGTTCCGCGGCGGCCGAGGGGGTGGGGGCGCGCCGATCGGCAACGAAGTCGGCGATGGTGAAATCGATCTCATGGCCGATGCCGGTTACAACCGGAATCGGGCAACTACGGATCGTCCGCGCGAGTTGTTCGTCGTTGAAGGCCTGTAGGTCTTCGATTGAACCGCCCCCCCGGCTAAGGATCAACAGATCGCACTCCTGCCGTTCAGCGGCCAGATGCAGTTTGCGGATGATCTGCCGGGGGGCGTCTTCGCCCTGTACCTGTACCGGGTAGATGATTACCGGCAGTGCCGGGAAACGGCGTTTCAGAACTGTGAGCAGATCCCTTATGGCCGCGCCGCTGGGTGAGGTGATGATCCCGAGACGGCGCGGCGGAATCGGAATCTCCCGCTTCAGGGCGGTGTCGAACAGTCCTTCAGCGGCGAGTTTCTGCTTGAGCCGTTCGAAGGCGAGCTGCAGGGCGCCTTCGCCCGCCGGTTCCATGTGCTCCGCGATCAGCTGAAACTCCCCCCGCGCCTCGTACAGGCTGATCCGCGCGCGCATCAGGATCTGCTGGCCGTTGGCCGGTTTGAAGCGCAGTAGCTGACGCTTCATGCGGAACATAGCGCAACGCACCTGGGCGGCTTCGTCCTTGAGACTGAAGTAGATGTGGCCGGAGGCGGGTTGGGCCAGGTTGGAGATCTCGCCGCTGACCCAGATCAGCGGAAAGCTGCCTTCGAGCACGGCACGGGTTTCGCGCACCAGGCGCGAAACGGAATAGACATCCTTGGGTTTAAGAGGGTCGAGAGAATTCAAGCGGATTCTTTTTGCCGTTTGTGGTGGAAGGTTGTGTACTGGTTCGCCGTCAGGGGGCGGCTGAAATAAAAACCCTGAAAGATCTTACAGCCTTTGTCCTGCAAGAACCGTAATTGTTCCTCAGTCTCGACGCCCACGGCAACAACTTCGATCCCCATCAGTTGCGCCATGGTAAGGAAGGTTTCAACCAATTGGGTATCCTTCGGGTCCATGGCGATGTCTCGTACGAAGCTCCGGTCGATCTTGATCTGTTCCACCGGAAGGCGCCGCAGGTTGGCGAGTGACGCGTAACCGATGCCAAAACAGTCGATGGCGAATCGCACTCCCAACTGTTTGAGTTTTACTACCTTTTCGTAGGTTTCCTCGAAGTTTTCAACCAGGGTGCTTTCGTGGATTTCGAGTGTCAGGCATTCAGGCTGCAGACCGGTTTGCTCCAGGATTTGGATGATCTGATCTGCAAAGCCCACCTGGTGGAAATGTACCGGGCTGATGTTGACGGCGATCCGCTGGAGTTGGTTCGTCTTCCGGGTCCAGTATTGACACTGTTGCAGGGCCTGGGTCAGGATCCACTCGCTCAAGGAGAGGATCAGGCCCGATTCTTCCGCGGTGTCGATCAGGGTTTTGGGGGCGACTACGCCCTGATGTGGGTGGAACCAGCGCAGCAGGGCCTCAGCGCCAATCAGGTTGTTGTCGCTGTCGATCTGCGGTTGGTAAAAGAGGAGAAATTGGTGCTCCTGCAAGGCATGGCGCAGATCGTTTTGCAACTGCACCTGTTGTTCCACGGTCTCCTGCATGTCCGGCAAGAAAAAGCGGATGGTGTTTCGTCCGGATTCCTTGGCACGGTACATGGCGGTGTCGGCGAACTTGAGGATGTCGTCCGCGTCTTCACTGTCCATGGGAAAGATCACCACCCCCATACTGGGTGTGATGTGCAACTCATTACCCTGAATATTGTAGGGTATTGAGAGTGCTCGGAGGATCTTACGGGCACCCTGACGAGCCTGTTTCGAGGCTTTTGCGGAATCGCTGTCCAGTTCGGAGAACAGCACCACGAACTCGTCACCCCCGAGTCTTGAAGCGGTGTCCTCGTCCCGGATCTGGAGTTTCAGACGGGTGGCGACCTCCTGCAACAAGAGGTCGCCTGCCTTGTGTCCCAGGGCGTCGTTGATGGTCTTGAAGTGATCCAGGTCCATGAAAAGTACGGCGCCATAGCGGTTGTGACGCCGGCAGGTCGATTGTACCTGGTTGAGCCGCTCAAGAAGCAAGCGGCGATTCGGCAGTTCGGTCAGTGCGTCGTATCGGGCCTGGTATTCAAGCTGGTCCATCGCCCGCATACGTTCGATCTCCGCACTCACCCTGGCGGCGATGATACTCATGACATCCGCCCAGTCCGGCTGCAGGAACATCGGGTTGCGAGAGATTACCCAGATCACCCCGATCAGGTCACCTTCCCGGTTGCAGATGGGGACGCCGGCATAGCCCTGTATGTCGAGAATGGTAAGGTTCTGGTCACTGGGGAAGAGGCTCTGGACCCCCTGGGGATAGAGGGTAGCGCCCTGATGGATCACTTTTTCACAGGGGGTGCCGTTCAATGAATAATCGAAATCCGGCACCGGTTCACCGTCGATCACCGTGGCCAGACCTTTGATGTGGGTGATGCCGTCGAACTCCCCGATGTTTGCGCCATCGGCCTCGAACCAGCGGCACAGTTCCCGTGCCACGTGCTCGAAAAAGTTCTCCCCGGTGATGCCAACCATGCTTTGCATCAGGGTGTGCAGAGTTTCGGAGACGCGGCGGCGTTCGGAGATTTCCTGGTGTGTTCCGCAGGCCCGGGTTGGTTCATGAGTAATGGGGTCAGATTCCACCGCGCCACCGAAACCTTCGATCCAGATCCAGTGGCCGCTGACGTGGCGCATACGGAATTCCAGATTGTAGGTTGTGCCGGACTTGATGTGATCATCGATGATCGGCAGGATCCGCTCTCTGTCTTCCGGGTGCAGACGGCTGAACCAATCCTCGATGTTTTGGCTCATATTCTCCGCTTCGAGTCCCAGTGTATCCAACCAGCGTTGGTTGACCCGAAGCTCGTCGGTGACCAGATTCCAGTCCCAGAACCCCAGATCAGCGCCCTTGATCACCAGGGATAGCTGCTTTTCGGTCTCCCGTTGTCGACTGACATCGAGCATGGTGACCGGTGTATGCCGGTTGGCTTCTTCACGTCGTGAAAGCGGGAAATTCAGCAGCACCTGGATCTGATTGCGTTTCGAGGTCAATAGCGGTACTTCACAATAGAAGTCGGGTCGGTTTTCACTGACCGCGATGAGATATTCCTGAAAGGCAGCCAGGACTCCGGGGGTGACGCTTTTAGGCAACCACTCCTGCAGTTCGGCCAGGCTGTCGACTTCGAACATCTTCAGGGTGGCGGGGTTGGCATTGCGCACCCGGATATGCATCAACACAGCTCTCAGATAGTCGGGGTGGCGGTCAAAATAATCGGCTAAATCATCGACACCGGAGTCGAGCAATTCATCGAGACTTGCCAAAGCCTTGGAAGTGTCACCTTCCACCAATGCAATGGATACGCCATTGAAATAGCCCCGGTATTGGGCTTCAGTGGCCTTGAGTTCCCGGGTTGTGACCTTGATGCGCCATCTCAGAAACTGGGCGATCAATAGCAGGACGAACAGTGCTATCCCGGTAACAACCAGGGATCGGTAGTACCAGGGGGGGAGTCCGGTTTTGGTTTTGCGCTCGAACAGGTTGTTCATCCGCCGGTGATAGATCGAAAACTCGTCTTTTTTGAGCTGTTTCAGGCGATAGTCGAGTCTTTCCTTGAGAGAACTTGCCTGGGACAGTTTGCGGGAGAAGGCGAAACGGACATCCTGTGGCATCAGGACAATGGGGCTGGCCACGGTATTGTTTCTGTGACTGTTGGCCGCGCCGTATAGCCGGTTGACCAGCCCTGCGTCGGCATAGCCCTGGCTGACCGCGCGCAGCACCATCTCATAGGTCGGGTATTCCGTGAAATGACAATGGATCTTGAAATCACGGCACAATTCCATCAGGCCATCGTGTCCGGAAATGTAGATATCATCCCGTAGATACGCGATGTTCTTATTGTCCAGATCGGTAATGGATTGAATCGGCGAGCCTTCCCGGATGTAGACCTGAGCCCAGTTGGCCAGCACGGTCTGGTCGGAAAACAGGAAATGCTGGGCGCGGCTCTTGTTATAGGCGATAGCCGGGAGGATATCGATCGTTCCTCGGGAGAGGCGGGAAAGCAGGCTGCTCCAGTTACCCATCACATAGGCAAGCCGCCAGCCTTCCTGCTGAGCGATCTGCTCGAGCAGGTCGATAAACAACCCCCCCGGATTACCTGACGGGTCGGTGCTGACCAGAGGCGGGTTGTCGTAGATCCCTACGCGAATTGGAGTGACAGACCCTTGAACCACTGAACACTGAATCAGCAGGATTAGCACCAAAAGGAATTGAATGCCACTTCCGACAGCATGTTTGTGCATGAATGCACTTCCTGTCCAGAGTTTTCCATGTCCCAGTGCTAAAAGCATAGCGGTCTGGAGGCTATGAGGGAAAGTTACTGCCCGGATTAAATGCCATTTTTGTGGTGTGGATAGCCTTGAGGAAGGGGGGGTGGGGGATTGAACGGGTGGCGGTGAAAGATTTAGGAATGGAATTCCCTATTGGTTGTCCGTCCCTAAACACCTGCTTCTATACCCACGACTGCCGGGATCCTGGGAATTCAAATCGGTTACCGGATTGCACCCAAGGGGCCGTCAATGCTGGATTCATGCGCCTGTTCTCCGGCAATCTCAGGAATGACGGGCATTGGGGGTTGTGGACGGACAGGATCAGCAGGGTGCTCAAGACGCGCAGGAACTCGGGTGCAAGGTTTGTCCCGGATACGCGGATTTGAGGCTGCCGGTTTACCGGCTCCACGGCAACTTTTATAATGCCCGGCTACTTTACCCCTCCAGCCGGAAATAATGCTATGCGTGTGATCGAGGAAGCCCTCACTTTTGACGATGTACTTCTGGTACCCGCCCACTCCCAGGTACTGCCCAAGGATGTGGAATTGCGGACCCGGCTGACCCGGAGTATCGATCTGAACATTCCACTGGTATCGGCGGCCATGGACACGGTGACCGAATCCCGCTTCGCCATCGCCCTGGCCCTGGAAGGTGGCATCGGTATCATCCACAAGAACATGACCGCCGAGCAGCAGGCCCTGGAAGTTGAAAAGGTCAAGAAATATGAGAGTGGGGTGATTCGCGACCCGATTACGGTAGGGCCCTACGTGAGCATCGGGGAAGTGCTTGAACTGACCCGCTCGCGGAACATTTCAGGGGTCCCCGTGGTGGACGGCAAGGAACTGGTGGGCATCGTCACCGGTCGCGATCTGCGCTTCGAGCGCAAAATGGACGACCCGGTGCGCAACATCATGACCCGCAAGGACAAACTGGTTACCGTCAAGGAGGGTGCCAGCCGAGACGAGGTGATGAGCCTGCTGCACAAACACCGAATCGAGAAGGTGCTGGTGGTGGATGACCAGTTCGCCCTGCGCGGCATGATCACCGCCAAGGACATCCAGAAGGCCAAAGACAATCCCTACGCCTGCCGTGACGAACACGAACGGCTGCGCGCGGGCGCGGCGGTCGGGGTCGGCGCAGGTACCGAGGAACGGGTCGATGCCCTGGTCAAGGCCGGGGTGGACGTGATCGTGGTGGACACCGCCCATGGCCACTCCCAGGGCGTGCTTGACCGGGTTGCCTGGGTGAAGAAGACCTATCCCGATGTACAGGTGATCGGCGGCAATAT